>NZ_NEWI01000253.1:0-2615 GCF_002135005.1 Halorubrum sp. SD612
GACGAGATCCAGACCGGACTCGGCCGCACCGGCTCGATGTGGGCGGCCGACCGCCACGACGTGGTCCCGGATATCCTCACGACTGCGAAGGGGCTCGGCAGCGGGCTCCCGATCGGCGCGACGCTGTGCCGCGACTGGATCGCCGAGGACGCCGGCGACCACGGCTCGACGTTCTCCGGCGGGCCCGTCGTCTCCGCGGCCGCGGGCGCGACCCTCGACGTGATCGAGCGCGAGGAGCTGGCGGCGCACGCCGAGGCGGTCGGGAGCTACCTCCGCGGCGAGCTCCGCGACCGCCTCGGCGACGACGTCCGCGACGTGCGCGGGGACGGGCTGATGATCGGGATCGAGGTCCGCCGCGGATCGAACCGCCTGCTGCGCGACCTCGCGATCGACCACCGGGTCCTCGCGCTGCCGGCGGGCCGGACCGTCCTGCGGCTGCTCCCGCCGCTGACGATCGAGCGCGAGCACGCCGACGCGGTCGTCGACGCGATCGCGGAGGTGGTCGGCTGATGGCGGCCGGACGGGAGCGGGACGCCGAGGAGGCCGACGAGCCGGAGCGCGAGTCCGCGCCCGCCGACGGCACCGACGTCGTCGCCGGCGGGGGGTACCCCGCGGCCTGCGACGCCCCCGCTCGCAAGCTGCTGTACGACATGGTGTCGATCCCCTCGCCGTCGGGCGAGGAGGAGCGGGCCGCCGAGCGCCTCGTCGACTTCTTCGAGGCGAACGGCCGGGAGGCGTGGATCGACGAGGCCGGGAACGTCCGCGCGCCGGCGGACGACGCCGTCCTCCTCACCTCCCACGTCGACACCGTCCCCGGGGACATCCCGGTCGAGGTGCGGCCGGCGCCGCCCGAGGGCGAGTTACCGGAGCCCTCGGACGTCCGCGTCGGCGAGCCCGGCGAGCCCGTGCTGTGGGGCCGCGGCGCGGTCGACGCGACGGGCCCGCTCGTCGCGATGGCGGTCGCGGCGGTCAAGACGGGCGTCTCGTTCGCCGGCGTCGTCCGCGAGGAGGTCGACTCCGGCGGCGCGCGCGCCCTCATCGGCGACCGGGACGCGCCCGAGGCCGTGATCAACGGCGAGCCGTCGGGCTGGCGGGGGATCACGCTCGGCTACCGCGGGCTGCTGGAGGGGACGTACGTGAACACGAGCGAGTCGGGCCACTCCTCGCGGCCGGAGCCGAACGCGATCCAGCACGCGATCGACTGGTGGCACGGCGTCGAGGCGGCGTTCACGCCGGAGGACTCCGAGACCGCCGTGTTCGATCAGGTGACGACGAAGCCCATCTCCGTCGACGGCGGCCTGAGCGACGACGGCCTCGCGGTGGAGGCGACGATGGACGTCCAGCTCCGGATCCCGCCGTCGCGCCCGGTCGACGAGGTCCACGAGCTGGCGGAGGCGGAGCTTTCGACCGGCTCGGTCCAGTGGGGCGAGCCGATGCCGCCCGTGATGGAGAGCCCGCGGACCGGCCTCGCGCGCGCGTTCCGCGTCGCGATCCGGGGCGCGGGCGGCGACGTGCGCCTGCTCCGGAAGACCGGGACGAGCGACATGAACCTCTTCGCGGCCGCGTGGGACTGCCCGATGGTCACCTACGGCCCGGGGAACTCCGACCTCGACCACGCGCCCGACGAGCGGCTCCCGCTGTCGGACCTCGACCGCGCCGTGAGCGTGCTGACCGAGGTCTGTCGCAAGCGACTCTGAATCGCCGCAGCTCTTCGGAACCGATCTTTTCGAACGACACGACACTACTTCCAACCCAACGATGCCACTCGCCACCGACGACTTCCTCGACATCGACGACGTGACGCCCGCCGAACTGGACGCCCTGCTCGACCGCGCCGCAGCGATGAAGGCGGGCGAGGCCGACCCCCGACTGGGGGACGCGACGCTCGGGATGATCTTCGAGAAGCCCTCGACGCGCACCCGCGTCTCCTTCGAGACGGGGATGACGCGGCTCGGCGGTCACGCCATGTTCCTCGGGCCCGACGACATCCAGCTCGGCCACGGCGAGCCGCTGCGCGACACCGCGCGCGTCCTCGGCCGCTACGTCGACGGCGTGATGGCGCGCCTGTTCGACCACGAGGACGTCGAAGTGCTCGCCGAGTACGCCGACTGCCCCGTGATAAACGGGCTCACCGACGAGGCGCACCCCTGTCAGACGCTCGCCGACCTGCTCACGATCCGGGAGACGGTCGGCGAGGACGCCACCGTCGCGTGGGTCGGCGACGGCAACAACGTCGGGCAGTCGTTCGTCGTCGGCGCGGCGATGGCCGGGATCGACGTCGAGGTCGCCACGCCCGCGGAGTACGGGATGAACCCCGCCGTCTTCGACCGCGCCGCCGAGTTCGGGCTGGACGTGGAGCCGACCGCGGACCCCGAGGCGGCGATCGAGGGCGCCGACGTCGTCTACACCGACGTGTGGATCTCGATGGGGCAGGAGGACGTACGCGACGAGAAGCTCGCCGCGTTCGACGGGTTCCAGGTGAACTCGGATCTGCTCGCCGGCACCGACGCCAAGGTGATGCACTGCCTCCCCGCGCACCGCGGCGAGGAGATCACCGACGACGTGCTCGAATCCGACCGCGCCCTCGTCTGGGACCAGGCCGAGAACCGGATGCA
>NZ_NEWI01000254.1:0-2606 GCF_002135005.1 Halorubrum sp. SD612
AGATGAGGCCGTGCGCGACCATCTGGAACGTCGCGCCGCCGACCCCGTACTCGGTGAAGACGATGAGCCCGAGGATGACGTAGCCCATCGACGAGACGGACGAGTACGCGACGATCCGCTTGAGGTCTTTCTGTGCCAGCGCCAACATCGCGCCGTAGATGACGCTGATGACGGCGATGGCGGCTATCGGGACCGCGAGCATCGACGCCTGCTCGGGTAACATCGTGAAGTTGAACCGGAGCAGCGCGTACGTCCCCATCTTCAGGAGGACGCCGGCCAGCAGCACCGACGCGGGCGTCGGCGCCTGGACGTGGGCGTCCGGTAGCCACGTGTGGAACGGCACGATCGGGACTTTCACCGCGAACCCGAGGAACATCGCGAGGAACGCGACCATCGCGACCCTGTCCGGCGGGATCCCGAACCACGCGCTCAGATCGCCCGCGGCGATCGCCTGCGCGATCTCCGGCAGGGCGAACGACGACACCGAGTCGCCGAGCGCGAACACGAGGCTCATGAACCCGATGAACATCAGCAGCGACGCCGCGTTCGTGTAGACGAAGAACTTGATCGCGGCGTACTTGCGGCGCGGACCGCCCCAGATCCCGATGAGGAAGTACATCGGGACCAGCACCGCCTCCCAGAAGACGAACCAGAGGAAGAAGTCGAGCGCGGCGAACACGCCGAGCAGGTTCGCCTCCATGAACAGCATGAGACCGTAGAACTGGCTCTGTCGCGAGTCGACGGGCGTCCACGCGCTGAGGATCGCCAGCGGCACGAGGAACGTCGTGAGCACGAACAGCGGGAGACTGATCCCGTCGAGCCCGACGAACCACGAGACGCTGCGACCGCCGACTTCGAGCCACTCGATCTGCGTGGCGTACGCGATCTCGCCGCCGAGCAGCGCGTTCCCGCCGGCCTCGAAGCCGGACCACAGGTAGAGGCTCCCGACGAACGGGACCAGGCTGATCGCGAACGCCAGCCGGCCGGCCCACTCGTCGGGCGCGAGGAACACCGTCAGCGCGCCGACGAAGGCGGCAGCCATGAGCGCTTCGAGTATCACAGGAACCACCCCCCGGTCGCGCCGAGCACGAGCAGCAGCGCGACGAGTCCGAAGGTGAGCAGCGCGGCGTACTGCGAGACGACCCCCGACTGGAGCTTCCGGACCCGGCCGCCGCCGGTCAGGCTCACGGAGGAGACGCCGTTGACGACGCCGTCGATGATTCCTTGGTCGAAGACGTTCGCGCCGCCCGCCACGTCTTCCGTCCGATACGCGAGCCAGACCTGCAGTTCGTCGAGGTAGTAGTTATTGTACAGCACGTCTTTGATCCCGCCGAGTTTGGCGGTGTGTTCCGTCGGCGACGGCACGTCGTAGAGCCGCCACGCGAGTCCGAGTCCGAGCAGCGCGAGACCGAGCGAGACGGCCGCACCGACGAGGACGGTCCCGGCCTCACCGCCGACGAGGTACCCGCTGCTGTACGGGCCGATGTCCGCGTAGTGGTGCGAGGAGAGCCCCTCGATGCCGCCCCACTCGTTGTCGAGCCAGCGGTGGAGCAGGTCGATCCCCTCGATCCCGAGGACCTTCTGGACCGGCACCATGTTGATGAAGCCGGTGACGACCGCGAGCGAGCCGAGGACCGTCAGCGGCCCCTTCACGTTCCAGCGAACGGCCTCGGGGTCACGGGCGGTGTCGCTGCGCGGCTCGCCGTGGAACGTCAGGAAGACCATCCGGAAGGTGTAGAAGGCGGTGACGGGCACCGCGAGCAGTCCCATCAGGTAGCCGCCGAGCAGCAGCGGGTCGTTGAGCCCGTGGACGAGCGCCTCGTAGAGGATCTCGTCTTTCGACCAGAAGCCGGCGAACGGGAAGATGCCCGCGAGCGCGAGCGACCCGGCGAGGAAGGTGTAGTAGGTGACTGGCAGCTTCGAACGCAGCCCGCCCATGTCCCACATGTCCTCGTTGTGGTGCATCGCGATGATGACCGACCCGGCGCCGAGGAACAGCAGCGCCTTGAAGAACGCGTGGGTGGTGAGGTGGAAGACGGCGGCCACGTACCCGCCCGCGCCGAGCGCGAGCATCATGTAGCCGTACTGCGAGATGGTGGAGTACGCGAGCACCTGCTTCAGCTCGTCTTTCACGAGCCCCATCGTCGCCGCGAACAGCGCCGTGAAGCCGCCGACGAAGGCGATGACCGCCATCGTCGTCGGCGTCAGCACGTAGAAGCCGTACATCCGCGCGACGAGATAGACGCCCGCCGCGACCATCGTCGCGGCGTGGATGAGCGCGGAGACGGGCGTCGGGCCCTCCATCGCGTCGGGGAGCCACGTGTGGAGCGGGAACTGCGCGGACTTGCCGACGACGCCGCCCAGCACGAGCAGACCGACGACGGTCAGCCACGTGCCGAGGTCGAGGCCGCCGGGCGTCCACGCCACCGAGCCGGAGCCGTTGAGCGCCGCGTCGGCGAGCGCCGGGAACGACTCGGGGCCGGCGAACTGCGCCGTGCCGAAGGTGGCGAACACCGCGACGACGCCGACGAGGAAGAAGTAGTCGCCGAAGCGCGTGACGAGGAACGCCTTCTTCGCGGCCGACGGCGGGCCCGGCTCCCGGAAGT
>NZ_NEWI01000255.1:0-2582 GCF_002135005.1 Halorubrum sp. SD612
CAAGTCGAAAACGCAGCCTCACGGGAGCGCCAAGGAGCCGATCAAACCGCTCTCGATGTCGCTCAACGCCGGCGCCTCCTACGTCGCCCGCACGGCGGCGGTGAATCCGAACCAGGCGAAGGAGATCCTCGTCGAGGCGATCGAGCACGACGGGTTCGCGCACGTCGACTTCCTCACCCAGTGTCCGACCTGGAACAAGGACGCGCGCCAGTACGTCCCCTACATCGACGTCAACGAGTCCGACGACTACGACTTCGACGTGACGGACCGCGTCGAGGCCCAGGAGATGATGCGCGAGACCGAGGAGTCGCTGTACGAGGGCGAGGTCCTCACCGGCCGCTTCTACGTCGACGAGGACCGCCCCTCCTACGGGGAGGAGAAGCGCGCGATCGGCGAGATGCCCGAAGAGCCGCTCGCAGAGCGCTACTGGGACGACGAGTACGAGTGGGAGCGCTCCCACGACATGTTCCTCGACAAACACGCCTGAGCGGGCCCGGCGACCGTTCACGGCGCGGTGGGTTCGTTTTTTGATTCGCAAGGTATTTTTTCATTGGTGACAAACGAAGAGGTATGAGTACGGTATCGACGGAAGAGCGGATCCTCTCCGTGTTAGAAGAGGACGCACAGGCGTCCTGCGGAGAGATCGCCGACCGCGCGGACGTCTCGAAGCCGACGGTGCGAAAGTACATCGACCGCCTCGAGGAGCGGGGCGTGATCGTCGGCTACTCCGCCGAGGTCGACCCGAAGAAGCTCTCGTCGCAGTCGATCGCCATGGTCGGCATGGACGTCGACTCCGGCCAGTACGTGGAGGCCACCCGCGAGCTGAAGTCGCTCGACGAGGTCCAGGCGCTGTACACCTCCTCCGGCGACCACATGCTGATGGCAGAGGTCCGCGCCGGCGACGGCGACGAGCTGGGCGAGGTCATCTCCGAGGCGCTGCTCGGCGTCGACGGCGTCACGGCGGCACACCCCTCGTTCCTCCAAGAGCGCCTGAAGTAGACCGTTCGGCGGTCGCCCCCTTCCTTCCGCCGGCGTCAGGCGAGCGCATGCGGCTCCGCGACGACGACCGACTCGTCGCCGGCGGGGCTGCGGCGCGTGCCGCGGTGCGCGAACCCCTGCGCGGTGAAGAACTCCTCCGCGCTGGGCCGGTCCGCGGGGACCGTCGCGCGCAGGGTCCCGACCCCGCGGTCGGCGAGCGCGTTCCCGACGCGGGCGAGCAGCTCGTCCGCGACGCCCTCGCCCGCGCGGCTCGGGTGAACCCACAGCGCCAGCAGCTCCGCCTCGGTCTCGTCCGGGTCCGGGTGCGCGATGGCGAGCCCGACAGGTCCCTCCTCGGCGTGTTCCATCAGGAACGACCACTCCGCCTCGGCGGCGGCCTCGCGGACGCCGGCGGCGGACACGTCGAGCAGCGGAGCGCCGATGTCGTCGAACACCGTCTCCTCGCGGGCTCGCGAGACCGCCGTTCGCAGGTCCTCCGCGTCGTCGGGCCGAGCCGCCCGGACATCCATGTTCGACCGTGAGTAAAGAACGCACCTATAGGTTTCGGGATGAGAACTGTTGGCACAGTACCGCCGGGGGAAGCGGCCGGGGGACCGGGGAGCCGCCGAGCCCCTACGCGACCGGCTCGATGCCGATCGTGACCGCGACGCCCTCGACCTCCCACTCCTCGACGAGGCCGCCGTCGGCGTCCGCGGCGTCGGTCGGGTCGTCGAGCCACGCGTCGGCCCGCACCTCGCCGGCGATCAGGTCGGCGTGGTCGTCCACGAAGCCGGCGACGCGGTCGTCGTCGACCGCGACGCCGACGCGGATCCGGGCCTCCACGTCTAAGTCGAGCTCCTTGCGCATCTCCTGAACGCGGCGGATCACGTCGCGCGCGTAGCCCTCGGACTCGATGTCGGAGGTCAGCGAGGTGTCGACGTAGACGGT
This sequence comes from Halorubrum sp. SD612, assembly GCF_002135005.1. NCBI lineage: Archaea > Methanobacteriati > Methanobacteriota > Halobacteria > Halobacteriales > Haloferacaceae > Halorubrum > Halorubrum sp. SD612. The sequence continues at coordinate 1,927 of NZ_NEWI01000255.1, forward strand.
GCCGCCCTCGAAGTCGGCGCCGGAGACGTTCTCCGGCGGCTCGGCGACGTACTCGACCATCTCGTCGTCGAGGTCGACCGGCTCGCCGTCGACGGTCACCTCGCCGCCCTCGACCGCCGCGCGGGTGGCTCCCTGAACCGCCTCCATCACCTTCTGTGCGTCGCCGCCGAAGGCGGGGCCGACGGCCGCCATCTGCGGCTCCGCGGTCTCGACCAGCTCGTCGAAGGCGTCGGTGACGACCACCTCGCGGGCGTTGACGCGGTCGGCGATGAGATCCGAGAGCCGGTCGACCGCGGCCGCGACCGTCTCGTCGTCCGTCTCGACGACGACGCGCGGGACGGGCCAGCGGAGCTTGCGGCCGGCCTGCTGGCGCGCGTTCGCGGCCGCCTCCTCGACGTCGCGGAAGACCGCCACGTCGCGTTCGAGATCGGAGTCGCGAAGCGCGGCGTCCGGCTCGGGGTACGACAGCGCGTGGACCGTCGTGGCCCCGCCGTCGAGCCGCTGGTACATCCGCTCGGTGAGGTACGGCGCGATCGGCGCGAGCAGCCGGATCACCTCGTCGAGGACGGTCGCGAGCGTGGCGTACGCGCCGCGCTTCGAGGCGGAGTCGGCCTCCTCCCACATGCGGTCGCGGACGGCCTTCCCGTAGAACCGCG
>NZ_NEWI01000256.1:0-2568 GCF_002135005.1 Halorubrum sp. SD612
CCGCCACCCCGAGCGCGAGCTGGCGGGGTTCGTTCGGTCGACGCCCGGAAGCCACGCGCTCGCGCTCGGGGTGGCGGTCGGGTTCGGCGCGCTCGGGTGGGCCGCCGCCGCCCCCTTCGCCGAGACGGTCCCGACCTCGATCGAGGGGCGAATCGCCGGACAGATCCCGCCCGTGGCGGCGCTGACGTACTTCGGGAACAACTGGGGGGTCGCGATCGCGACCTCCTTCTCCGGCGTGGGGCTCGCCCTCCCCGCGCTCTCGTCGCTGGCCTTCAACGGACTCGCGCTCGGCGCGACCGCCGCCCTCGAAGAGAACCCCCTCGCGCTCGTCGCGTTCGTGGTCCCGCACGGGGTCGTCGAGATCCCCGCGCTCGTCGTCTCGGGCGCGCTGGGGGTCCGTCTCGGCGTCGTCTCGTGGCGGACGCTGCGGGGGCGCGCGAGCCGCGATCGGCTCGCCGACGCCTTGGATACCGCCTTCTGGGTGACCGTCGGGCTCGGGATCTTGTTCGCCGTCGCCGGGGTCGTCGAGGGGTTCGTCAGCCCGTACTACTGGCGGCCGTTCCTCTAGGCCGCGACGGAGCGCGGCCTCGCCCGCGGCCGGCGGACCGCCGAGCGCACCGGCGACCGGGCGCCGACGCCGCCTCGCCCGCAGCCTTATTACTGCGCACCCGAACCGTCGGTATGCAGCCGCTCGTCGCCGTCATCCTCGTCGGCGTCCCGCTCGCGTGGCTCGTCGGCTTCGCCGCGTACGCGTACGTGGACGCACCGAACTACGGGATGAACTCCCGCAAGTGGGCGCTCATCTCGTTCGTCGTCCCGCTGTTCGGCTTCCTCGCGTACGTCTTCGAGCGCGACGAACAGGAGTACGACCCCGAGACCGACCCGTACGCCGGCGGGAGCGACGACCGCACCGGCGGCTTCGCAGTCCACGAGTCGCGGCAGGGAGAGGAGCGGCTCGGTCCGGCGGGGACGGAGGCGGACGACGGCGACGACGACGAGTGGAACGACCCGGACGGCGTCGACCTGTAGCCGCTCGGCGACCGGGAGCGCACCGCCCGACGCGCGCCCGTTCAGAGCGCGTCGATCAGGGCCTTCCGGCGCCGGTCGAGGTCGAAGGCGGCGTCGGCGGCGTCGAGCCGGCCGAGGAAGGCGAACACGTCCGCGCCCGCCCCCTCGGCGTGGCGGACCAGCGCCTCGATCGACGCGCGGTTCGTGGCGAACGACTCCAGCTTCCCGCAGCAGAGCGCCAGGGCGATCCCCGCCTCCCCGGACGGGAAGGCGACGTCGACGCGGGCGAGGTCGGGGTCGTCGGTCGCGGCGTCCGCGACGCCCGCCTCGTCGGCCGCGACGACGCGTAGACACCGCGTACAGATCGCCGCCGGGTCGGCCGGAGCGTGCTCGCGGAGCGCCGGCGGCACCGCGAAGGCGACGGCCTCGGCGTCGCAGTGTGGACAGGACACGCTCACCGGTACGGGCGGGTCGGGCTAAAAGCCGACGGCGGAAAAACGAGCGGCGACCGACGCGGAAGCGGTGATGGCAGTTCGGAACCCGGCGCCGCGACGGGGCGTCAGTCGGCGGGTTCCGGCTCCTCGGTCTCCGCGGCCGCGACCTCCGCGGCCGCCTCCTCGGCCTCCGCCTTCTCCTCTTCCTCCTTCTTCGCTTTGATCTTCTTCATGCGGAAGATCTCCTCGCGCTCCTGCTCTTCGAGCTTCTGCTCGATGTACTCCTGGTTCTCGTAGAGCGTCGGGAGCAGGGTGAATTCGAGAGCGTTCACGCGGCGCTTCGTGGTCTCGATCTCCGTGAGCATCTTCTTCATCGCCGTCTCGACCTCGGCGGCGAGGATGATCTTCTCTAACAGCTCCTCGTAGGCGTCGGCCGCCTCGTCGATCCGCGCCGAGGAGCCGAGCAGCCCGTAGCCCCGCTCGTCGAGGCTCTTCTTCACCTTCGAGGACTCGATCTGCGGGACCACGACGCCCATGATGTTCTTCGACTGGGTCGTGATCTCGGGGTGCTCTTTCAGCGCCGCGGCCGCGCCGCGGACGGCCACGTCGCCCTCCATCGCCCGGGCCATGTCGATCTTGCGCTGGGCCGTCTCGTAGTTCTCGGAGACCTCGGACCGGACGTCCTGCGCCTGGTCGAGGATGTCCATGAACTCCATGATGAGCCCGTCGCGCTTCTGTTCGAGCGTGTCGTGACCGCGCTCGGAGAGCTCGATGCGGTCCTCGATCGCCATCAGGTTCTTCCGCGTCGGTTTGACGTCCTTGGCCATCTTGAGGGAAGGTTCCGCTCCGAGGCGGATAATTCTTTTCAGACGCGCCGGTTCGGCGGGCCCGTCTACGGCCGAACTGCGACAGCGTCGTCGCTACGGGGCGAGCGCGCGACGCGCGGCGAAAAGTGAGTCGCGGCGTTAGTCGGCCGCTTCGAGGACTTCGCGCTCGGACTCGTCCTCGCGGTAGTGCTCCTCGATGAACTCCTCGTCGATCCGGTTGAGGGCGTCCTTCGGCAGCATCGAGAGGAGGTCCCAGCCGATCGAGAGCGTCTCGTCGATGTCGCGGTTCGTCTCGAAGC
>NZ_NEWI01000257.1:0-2520 GCF_002135005.1 Halorubrum sp. SD612
GCGGAGCAGCTCGAACTCGCCGTCCTCGTCGGGGTAGCCGATGGAGGTCTTGATCGTGAACCGGTCGAGCTGGGCCTCCGGCAGCGGGAACGCGCCCTCGCTCTCGACCGGGTTCTGCGTCGCGATCACGTAGAACGGGCTCGGCAGCTCGTGCGTCTCGCCGTCGACGGTCACCTGCCCCTCCTCCATCGCCTCCAGCAGGGCCGCCTGCGTCTTCGGCGGCGCACGGTTGATCTCGTCGGCGAGGACGACGTTCGCGAAGATCGGGCCGGGCGAAAACGAGAAGGAACCGTCGCGCTCGTCGAACACGTTGGTGCCGGTGACGTCGGCGGGGAGGAGGTCGGGGGTGAACTGGATCCGGGAGAACTCCAGGCCGAGCGCGGTCGCGAACGAGCGCGCGGAGAGGGTCTTGCCGGTCCCGGGCACGTCCTCTAGGAGGACGTGACCGCGGGCGAGGATGCCGAGCGTGACGCGCTCGAGGAACTCGCGGTCGGCGACGACCGCGCCGCCGACCTCGTCGACGACGCGGGCGCAGGCGTCGGCCGCTTCGGGGACGTCCATACCGACCGCACGGGTGCCGGGCCGAAAAGCGTTGTCGGCGGCGGACGTCGGCTCGGACTCCGGCGGGCGTCGACCGGGACGCCGCCGGACCGCGGGCCGCCCGAAAGCGATCGAAACGCATAACAGCGGAACCGGCCAACGGGGAGACGAGCCGAGGTAGCCTAGCCTGGCCAAGGCGGTAGATTCGAAATCTACTGTCCATTCGGACACCGGAGTTCAAATCTCCGCCTCGGCGCTTCTCTTCGATTTCGCCCGACGAGCGACGGGTTCACCGGGCGGCCCGTCAGGCGATCAGCGCGGCCGCGAGGAACATCCCGCCGGCGGCCGCGGGCGGGATGGTGAGGTTGTCGTCGACGGCCACGCCGTAGATCAGCGGCGGGAGCCCGTCGGCGACCGCCGCCGGGATCGCGCCCGCGAGCGCGACGATCACGCCGGGGTCGGGGCCGAACTCGGGGATCGCGTACGGCACGGCGATCCCGAAGCAGACGAACACCATCGCCGCCACCACCGGGAGCCGCTTCGGCTCCGTCGCGGCGTTCTCGCCGAGCCCGCCGCTTATCGGGTCGCCGACCGAGAGCATCCACATCGCGGGCACGGCGAACACCGGCGCGAAGACGAGCGCGGTGACGGCCATGCTCACCTGATACAGCGCGTAGCCCGCGACGCTGTCCGACTCGTACTCCCGGACCAAGGCGTCGTACAGCGGGTCGAGCGGTCCCGCGGAGCCGGAGAGCCGCAGCGCTTCGAGTGCGGCCGCGACCGCGACGCTCACGAGGAGCAGCCGCCCCGTCGTCTCCCAGGAGATCCAGCCCAACAGGAACGGGACCGGGTACAGCGTGCCGCTCGCGTGGACCAGCCGCCGCTCGAACTCCACGCGCTCGCGCCACGCCGCGGCCGGGAGCGTCACGCCCTCAGTTCCCCGCGGTCTCGACGTCGGTGTCGACCGCGTCGTACCGCTCGGCGACCGACGCGAACGGCTCGCCCCCGCGCAGCGCGGTCAGCTCGTCCGCGAGGTCGGCGACGGGGATCCGGACCTGCGCCGCGGAGTCGCGCTCGCGGAGCGTCACGGTGTCCGGGCCGTCGCCCTCGATCCCGTCGCGGTCGACCGTGACGCAGAACGGGGTGCCGACCTCGTCCTGTCGGCGGTAGCGGCGGCCGATCGAGCCGGAGTCGTCGTACGCGACCGCGAGCCCCGCGGCCCGAAGGTCGGCGGCGACCTCGTCGGCCAGCGCGGTGAGGCGGTCGTCGTTCGTCACCAGCGGGAAGACGGCGGCGTCCTGCGGCGCGACCTCGGGCTCCAAGGAGAGGTACGTCCGCTCCTCGCCGTCGACCTCGTCCTCGCTGTAGGCGTGCGCGAGCAGCGTCTGGACGGTGCGGCCGACGCCGAACGAGGGCTCGACGACGTGGGGCGTGATGTGCTCGCCGCTCTCGGTCACCTCCTCGACGGCGAAGTTCGCGACGTCGACGTCGACCTCGCGCGTTTCCCCGTTCACTTCGACCGCGACAGTCTCGCCGTCGAAGGCGTCCGGGTCGCGCTCGGCGAGGGCCTCCAGCGCCTCGGCGACCGCGGCCGCGTCGCCGCCGAACTCGGGGCCCAAGACGGACATGTCCGGGTCGACGGTCGCGCGCTCGACGGTCTTCGGCTCGTCGTAGCGCTTGAACACGGTGAACGCGTCGTCGCCGTACTCGTCGTGCTTCGAGAGGTCGTAGTCGCCGCGGTAGGCGAAGCCGGCGATCTCGATCCAGTCGCCGTCGACCTCGCTCTCCGCGTCCCAGCAGTCGGCGGCGTAGTGGGCGCGCTCGCCCGCGAGGTGCTGGCGGAACCGGAACCGGTCGGTGTCGACGCCGACGCGCTCGTACCACTCCTGGGCGACGCCGAGGTAGTAGCCGACCCACGGGGAGCCGATGACGCCCTCGTCGACCGCCTCGCCGACGGCCGTGTTCAGGTAGTCGCCGCCG
>NZ_NEWI01000258.1:0-2489 GCF_002135005.1 Halorubrum sp. SD612
CCGGAGCGGTCGGCGCCGAGCGCGGCCGAGCGGGGGCGTCGCTCGCGTCGGTCGTCGGTCCCGGAACCCCGGTTCGTCGAGGGAAAGAGTTGGGTTCGTCGGGCAACAACTCCGACGCGGGACTCCTCGTGAGCGACCACAACCCCGACGCCGCCTCGGAACAGAAGACGTCGCGGACGATCCTCGACTCCATCCTCGACAGCGCGCTCCACGAGATGAACCGCGAGCGGTCCGGACTGCTGCTCTCCGGGCTGTCCGCGGGCCTCGACATCGGTTTCGGTCCGCTGCTCATGGCCGTGGTGTTGACCCTCTCGCCCGGCGGGTACGGGGACCTGGGAACCGAGCTGCTGCTCGCGAGCGTCTACTCGGTCGGCTTCGTCTTCGTCATCCTCGGCCGGTCGGAGCTGTTCACCGAACACACGATGCTCGCGGTGATCCCGGTGATGGACGGGCAGGCCTCGCTCGGCCAGCTGGGTCGCCTCTGGGGGCTGGTGTACGCCGGGAACCTGCTCGGCGGGCTCTGTTTCACCCTGCTCGCGGTCCTCCTGACGCCGGGACTCGGCGTCGTCGAGGCCGCGGCGTTCGAGGCGATCGCCCTGAAGCTCGTCACGCACGACCTCGGGTGGCTGTTCGTCGGCGGGGTGTTCGCCGGCTGGCTGATGGGGCTGCTCGCGTGGCTCATCACGGCCGCACAGGAGACGACGGGCCGCCTGCTCCTCGTGGTCATCGTCACCGCGACCATCGGGATGCTCCACCTCCCCCACTCGATCGCGGGCAACGTCGAGGTGCTGTTCGGGCTGTTCTCCTCGCCCGAGATAACGGTGGCCGACTACCTCGCCTTCCTCTCGCTCGCGACGGTCGGCAACGCGGTGGGGGGCGGCATCTTCGTCGCGGCGCTGAAGTACGGACACGTCGTCCGCGGAGCGAGCTGACGCCGAGCGAGCGGCGAGGGTGAAAACACCAGACGAGGCAAGCTAAGTAGGTCGGACCCGTATCGGACACGTTGTCGAGAGCCGACCGGGCCGAGCGCCGACGCGCGGCTCGACTCGCCCGCACCGCTGCCGACGCCGCGGTCACCCGACTGAGACCACCGCTACCGACCGACTCCACCCCGGATGTACGACTTCACCTTCGAGATAACGTACGACGCCGGCGCCGACGAGTACGTCGACGCGTTCATCGACCGCGACTCCCTCCGATCGGAGGCGATCCACTCGTGTCTCGATCCCTCGGAGCTGTGGACGCTCGAGTCCGTGACCGGCGATCCGACCGACCTCGCGGCCGTCGACGAGCTGCTCTTGGACGAGTCCGTCGACCGGGAGTCGATCAGCGCGCGGACGTGTAACGCGGTCCGGACGACGAGCCTGTTGACCGAAGAGCAACGGCGGAGAGTCGCGTACACGCACGTCTCCGACGTGGATTACTGCCAATCGGTCCCGACCATCGCCGCGAAGTACGTCGACGGTGGCGCGCTCTTCGAGCAGACCCGGACCGACGACACGGTCCGGTGGCGGGTGTTGGTACAGGACGACTCGAAGATCGGGCTCCTGTACGACACCCTGTCCGCGAAGCTCGGCGAGGGGCTGTCGTTCTCCTTCGAACACCTGACCGAGGTCGACCACTGGGAGAGCGGGCTCCTCTCTCGCGCGGACATCCGGGCGGAACAGCGTGAGGTCCTGAACGTCGCCGTCGAGCGCGGATACTTCGAGACGCCGCGAGAGGTGACGCTCGACGAGATCGCCGACGAGCTCGGGGTCCCCCGCTCGACCGCGTCGTACCGACTCCGACGAGCGACCGCGGAACTGGCGAAGCGATTCGCGGACCAGCAACCATGACGGCCGAGAACCCACCGAACGACGACGAACGGACGCGGACGGACGTGTCGGCGGACAATCAGTACCCGGAGGACGTGCTCGTCGGTCCCGACTGGGTCGACGCGCGGCTCGATCGGTTCGCCTCCGACGAGCCCGACCTGCGGCTGCTCGAAGTCGACGTCAACACCGCGTTCTACGAGAGGGGGCACGCGCCCGGCGCCGTCGGCGTCGACTGGCGGACCGACCTCCGCTCGTCGGACGCTCACGACATCCTCAACGCCGAGGAGATGACTTCGTTCCTCGGGTCGCGCGGGGTCACGGAGGAGACGACCGTCGTCGTGTACGGGGACAACTCGAACTGGTTCGCGGCGCACCTCTACTGGCAGCTCACCTACTACGGCCACCGCGACGTCCGGATCATGGACGGCGGTCGCGAGTACTGGACCGACTACGACTACCCGACGACCACGGAGCCGGTCGATCCGCCCGCCGTGGAGTACGGCGGGACGCTCGATCCCCCGGCGAATCCGAGGGTCCGCGCCTTTCGCGAGGACGTGCGGGAGGAGCTCGACGCGGCGACCGAGTTCATCGACGTTCGCCTGCCCGAGGAGTTCCGCGGGGACACCACGAAGCCGCCCGGCATCCGCGAGGGGGCGATGCGGGGCGGGCACATCC
>NZ_NEWI01000259.1:0-2450 GCF_002135005.1 Halorubrum sp. SD612
CGCGCGGGTGGGACGGACGGGTGATCGGGTGCGGCTGCGCCGGCGGCTCGGGCGGCGCGGGCCCGCGGTCGGCGGTTCGACGAGGTTCACGGCCGCTCGACTTGCCACGCGCTTCGGCGTCGTTTCCCGCGTTCGTCGTGCCGGGCGGGCCGTCGCCGAAGCGCGGCCGGGGACGGCGACGCATCCGACAGGCTATTAGTTCGGACCCGGCAAAATCGTGCGTGTCCACCGACGCAGTTGAGAGGGACCTCGGTTCGATCCGGCGGATCGAGTCGCGGGCGAGAGCGCCGGTCTCGGGTTCGCTCGCCGGGCTGCCCGGCGGCGGGCGGGGGGCGAGCGGCGCATGACCGGCTACGCCGAGATCGCTGCGATCGCGTTCGTCACCCAGCTCGCGGTGCTGCCGGGTGAGAAGGTCCAGCTGATGATCGCGGGGCTCGCGACGAAGTACGACCCGAAGGTCGTCGTCGCGGCCGCCGGGTCCGCGTTCGCCGGGTGGACCGCCGTCGAGATCGCGTTCGGACGGGCGCTCCAGTCGGCGTTTCCGCCGGTCGTGCTGGACGCGATCACCGCGACGCTGTTCTTCGTCTTCGCGGTGCTCCTGTACCGCTCCGCGCCGTCGCGGGGAACGGACCCCGAGACGGACCGCACCGACGGCGGGCTGGCCGCGTTCGACGACCTCTCCTTACCGGGACCGCTCGACCGGTACTCGGGATCGTTCGGCGGCTTCCTCCCCATCTTCGCGCTCACCGCGACCGGCGAGTTCGGCGACAAGACCCAGCTCGTCACCATCGGACTGGCGGTCCAGTACGGCGCGACCTCCGCCATCTGGGTCGGCGAGATGCTCGCGATCGTCCCGGTGAGCCTCGCGAACGCGTATTTCTTCCACACCTTCGCCGGACGGGTCGACATGCGGCTCGCGCACTTCGGCTCCGCGCTGCTTTTCGCCTTCTTCGGCGCGGACACCGTGTTGGCGATCGCGACCGGCTTCTCGGTGTGGGAGGCGGTCGTCGGGGCGGTCGGCGGCCTCCTCGCCGGGCCGTTCTGAGCGGCCGCCGCCGCGCTTCGCGCCCGGAGCGCGGGCCCCCGTCCGGTCAGAACTCGTCGAGCGCCGACTGCTCGGCGGCGGCGAGAACGTCGTCGCAGGTCGCCCACGACCGGCGGGCGCAGTCGGGGAGGTTGCCCGTCTCGGCGACGTACTCGCGGAGGAACGCCCGGGTGGCCGGGTCGCTCGGGTAGCCGCTCCCGAGGTCGTCGTACTCGGGGTACGCGGCGTCGATAGCTGCCATTCGCCGGTCGCGGGCCGCCTTCGCGACGACGCTCGCGGCGCCCACGACGGGGTCGTCCGCGTCGGCGCCGTGGGCGGCGGTCACGTCGACGGCCGGGAGGGCCCCGTCGCTCCGCCCGTCGTCAGAGCCCTCAGCGACGAACCGCGCGAGCCGCTCCGCGAACCGCTCCTCGCTGGTGTCGCCCGCGTCGGCGACGACGCTGACCGGTTCGGCGACGTCCGCGGGGAGGTCCGCGAGCGCGTCGCGGACCGCCCGCGCCTGCCCGCGGACGGTGAGCGTGTTCATGTCCGTGTCGGGTCGGTCGATCTCGGCGGGCTCGACGCGGGCGACGCCGACGGCGACGTCGGGGTCGTCCCTGAGGGCCGCCGCCATCTCCTCGCGCCGAGCCGGCGCGATCCGCTTCGAGTCGTCCGCGTCGGCCGGGAGGCTCGCCGGGGCGGCGACCACCGCCGCCGAGACCATCGGCCCGAGCGCCGGCCCCTTGCCCGCTTCGTCGACGCCGAGGTACACGCGTGGCTGGACGTGACGCGAGCGGAAATAGGTTCAGAAAGGCGGCGTCAGTCGAGCAGGACCGCGTTGACCTGTCCGGTCTGGCCGGGGCGGGAGGTGACGCGGGCGCGACCGGCGGACGTCTCGATGACGGCGCCCTTCGTGACGATGTTCCGGCGGACGTAGTTGACGTTCGCGGGGTTGTCGACGACGTTCTCGATCTCGGCCTCGCTGACCTCGCCGCCGTCGGCGACCTGCGCGACGTTCGTCGAGAGCGCGCGGACCTTCTCCTCCGTGCCGCGGGAGTCGATGTACTGGAGTCGCGTCTCGCCGACCGTGGTCTCGGCGGGCTCGCGGCCGAGCTGGTGGCGCTTCTTGTTCGAGGCGTGCTTGAGTCGGCCGCCGGTCCGCTTGCGCGCGGAGCGTCCCTGGTCTTTCATACGGGTACGAACAGCCAGCGAATACTTGAAGCGTTCGACTCGTCCCGGCGGGAGCGGCGGCGCGGACGGGATCAACGGCGCGAACCCGACCAGCGCCGCGACCCGACTCAGGCGAACGAGCGCTCGAACGCCCGGACCCCCTCGTCGGTGCCCGCGAGGACGAGCTCGTCGCCGCGCTCGATCCGCGTTTCCGGACCCACGTCGGTGACGAGCTCGACGCCGCGCTCGATCGCGA
>NZ_NEWI01000025.1:0-26454 GCF_002135005.1 Halorubrum sp. SD612
GTGCTGGAGGTCGACGAGAAGACCATCTCCGGGCGCGACGGCGAGACCGAGATCCTCGAAGGGGTCGTCGGCGACGAGACGGCGAAGCTCCCCTTCACCGACTGGCAGCCGCGCTCCGAGATCGAGGTCGGCGCCGACCTCCGGATAGAGGACGTGTACGTCCGGGAGTTCCGCGGCGTCCCCTCGATCAACCTCACCGAGTTCTCGACGGTGACGCCGCTCCCCGACCCCGTCGAGGTCGCGGAGGACGCCCCGCGGCTGTCTGTCGCGGACGCCGTCGGCTCCGGCGGAATGTTCGACGTCGAGGTCGTCGGGAACGTGCTGGAGGTCCGCGACGGCTCCGGGCTCATCGAGCGCTGCCCCGAGTGCGGCCGCGTCGTCCAGAACGGCCAGTGCCGAAGCCACGGGGACGTGGACGGCGAGGACGACCTACGGGTGAAGGCCATCCTCGACGACGGCACCGACACCGTGACCGTCGTCCTGGACGACGAGCTCACCGCCGAGGTGTACGGCGGCGGGCTCGACGACGCCCTCGCCGCCGCGAAGGACGCGATGGACAAGGAGGTCGTCGCGGACGACATCGCCGACTCGCTCGTCGGGCGCGCCTACCGCGTCCGCGGGAACCTCTCGGTCGACGACTACGGCGCGACCCTCGACGCGGCCGAGTTCGAGATCGCCGCTGACGACCCGGCCGCCCACGCCCGCGCCGCGCTCGCGGAGGTGGGCGAATGAGCGACGACGGGCCGGGCACGCGTGAGGTCGCCTACCGGGTGTTCGCCGCCGAGTTCGACGACGCCTCGCTGTCGTACTCCGAGAGCGACGAGGAGCGCGCCCCCAACTACGTCGTCACCCCGACCGGCGCGCGGGTGAACCGCCTGTTCACCGCCGGCGTGCTCACCGAGGTCGAGCGCGTGAACGACGAGACGCGGCGCGGTCGCGTCGTCGACCCGTCGGGCGCGTTCGTCACCTACGCCGGCCAGTATCAGCCGGAGGCGCAGACCTTCTTGGAGCGCGCCGACCCGCCGGCGTTCGTCGCGCTCACCGGCAAGGCGCGCACCTTCGAGCCCGAGGACTCCGACCGCGTCTTCACCTCCGTCCGCCCGGAGAGCCTCAACGAGGTCGACGCCGACACCCGCGACCGCTGGGTTGTCTCCGCCGCCGAGGCGACGCTCGACCGCCTCGCGGCGTTCGAGCAGGCCCTCGATTCCGACCTGCGCGGCGACGAGCTCCGCGCGGCGCTGGAGGCGGGCGGCGCCCCGGCTCCGCTCGCCGCCGGGATCCCGAAGGCGCTCGACCACTACGGCACGACCGCGGCATACGCAGAGGCGGTCCGCCGGCTCGCGGTCGACGCGCTCGAGCTGATCGCGGGCGACCGCGACGAGGTCCGGTCGATCGACGTCGCCCCCGACGAGGGGGACGCGACCGCGATTGGTCCGCTCCCCGACACCGACATGACGATCGCGGAGCCGGCGGCGACGCCCGAGGCCGACGCGACCGCGGCCGCGGACGTCGGCTCCGACCCGGAACCCGCCACCGGTGAGAGCGAGGCCGAACCGACCGCCGAGGCTACCACGTCGACCGCGGATACCGACTCGTCGACCGCCGCCGTCGGATCGACCGCCGAGGCCGAGTCGCTGCTCGACGACGCGGCCGAGATGGAGGGCGCCGGATCCGCGGAATCCTCGGAAAGCGAGACGGCCGAACCGGAGGCGACCGCGACCGCCGACTCCGGATCGCTCGGCGATGCGGGCGACTCCACCGAGCCGACGGACGAGAGTACCGTGACCGACGATAGCATCACGACCGACGAAGGTGCCGCGGCCGACGACGGCGGCCTCGGCGACTTCGACGCCGGTGACGACGGAGACGACATCGGTGACTTCGACGCGGGCGGCGATGACGACATCGGAGACCTCGACGCCGGGGGCGACGAGGGCGCGAGCCCCTCCCCCGACCCGGACGCCGACGGGGACGACATGTACCAGCTCGACGACGAGGAGCGCGAGGAGATCGAGTCCGAGTTCGGCACCGACTTCGCGACCGGGACCGAGGTCGACGAGCCGGGCGAGGCCGACATCGACGTGCCCGACCCCGAGGAGATCGTCGAAGAGCCCGACGACGACTCCGCGGCGGCCGCGGACGATTCGGCCGCCGCAGAGAGCCCGGAGCCCGACACCGCCGCCGCGACGGACGACGGAGATGAGGCCGAGACCGACGGAGACGCAGCTGACGACATCGACCTCGAAGCCGCGGCGGTCGCGGCGATGGACGACCTCGACGACGGCGACGGGGCGCCCCGCGAGGCGGTCGTCGAGCGCGTCGCGGACGACCACGGGGTCGAACCGGGCGCGGTCGAGGACGCGATTCAGGACGCGCTGATGAGCGGGCAGTGTTACGAGCCGGGCGACGGGCTGCTCAAGCCGATCTGATGGCGCGGGTCGAGCCGGTCGTCGGCGAGCCGGCGGCGGTGGCCGACCTCGGCGCGGAGCGCGCGCTGCTCGTCGCCGACGTCCACGCGGGCATCGAGGTCGGACTGCGCTACGAGCGCGGCGTCGAACTCGACTCCCGGGCCGACGAGCGCCGCGAGCGGCTCTGCGACCTCGTCGCCGAGACCGACGCCGACCGGCTCGTCGTCCTCGGCGACCTCGCGCACCGGATCGGCGCACCCGACGGCGACGAACGGGAGGAGCTGGAGGCCCTGATCCGCGCCGTCACCGACCGCGTCCCGATGACGCTCGTCGAGGGGAACCACGACGCGGGCGTCGCGGAGGCGTTCGCGGCCGACCTCGACGTGATCGGCCCCGAGGGCGGGCGGCTCGGTCGCGGGTCGGCCTCCGGCGTCGCGGTCTGTCACGGCCACACGTGGTCCGACCCCGCGCTCCGCGACGCCGACGTGATCTGTACCGGCCACGAGCACCCGCAGGTCCGACTGGAGGACTCGGTCGGCGGGTCGCGCGTCGAGCGCGCGTGGCTCCGCGGGACCCTCGACCCCGCGGCGTTCTCCGAGTCTGGTGATGCTCCCGGCCCGCCGGCCGATCCGCCGGAGCTCGTCGTCTTCCCCGCGTTCAACGAGCGCTCCGGCGGGACGTGGGTCAACGTCGAGGGCCAGTCGTTCCTCGCGCCGTACCTCCCCGCGGCGCTCCCCGCCGCGGACGCCTACCTGCTCGACGGGGCGCGGCTCGGGGACTACCGGGACATCTGAACGCCGCGGACCGATCGCGGAGTGACCGTTCCGCCCCGCTCCGCCGGCGAGACCGTTTTGTCCCGCGACGCGGAACCGGCCCCATGGTCACCGACCGCTCGCCCACCGCGATCGACGAGGCCGGGTGGCACTGGCTCCGGGTCAAACACGTGACGGGGTTCCCCCGCCAGGCCCGCGACGGCTACTTCCCGGCGCACGACGTGATGCGGCCGGCCGCGACGACCGAGGCGGACGCACCGGGGGTCGACGCCGGAAAGGAGTCGCTATCGGCCGGCCCCGAGACCGTCCGCGACGCCGACCGCCTCGCGCTGGAGACGACGTACCTGAGCGGGAAGTGGCTCGTCGAGCGTCCGGCGGAGGCGGTCGACGACCTCTGGGAGGCGGTGGTCGACGACGTCGCGGCCGAGCGGTTCTGGGACGCGAAGGTCGCGACCGCCGCCGGGTGCGAGGCGTTCGGCGAGTCCGACCACGCGGTGCTCGTGTTCACGCCGAACTACTTCGATCGAACGGACGTCGACCGGGTTCGACGCCGGCTCAGGGAGGAACACGGGGTGACCAAGCCGATCCGATACCGCCCCGACGTGTACACGCTCGGCGGGGTCCACGAGGCGCGGCTCGGCCCGCTCGCCGACTCCGACGCGGCGCGGTTCCGCGCGTGAGAGTCGCGTCCGGCTACTCCACCGGGCGGAACCGGAAGCCGTCCCAGTCCTGGCTCTCGGGCTCGCGGATGCCGGCGCCCGGCTCGCGCAGTTCGTCGGCGTACACCGGCTCGATCCGGTCGCCGATGTCGACGCTGAACTGGTCGCCGCCGTTGTCACTATCGTCCCCGTCGTCGCCTGTGACGCCGCCTGCCTCGTCGCGCTCGGCTATCTGTCCGAGCGCGCGGACCGGCGGCCCGTCGTAGTCGTCGCCCATCTCGAACTCGACGATTGCGAGGGTGTTCGGCTCGCGGACGCCCGGGGGCGTCGCGGTCGAGGTCGTCCACGTCACCACGCGCGCCTCGTACTCGCGGAGGTCGACCGTCCCGACGCGCTCGGCGCCGTTCGGGCCCACGGTGTGGGGCGGGTACGTGACCGTGCCGTCGGCGTACTCGGCGGCCTCGAAGGTCGGTTCGGCGCTGTCCCCTTGCCCGTCCGCGTCGGTGTCGGTCGTCTCGTGGTCGCTCATTGGCTTCCCTCCAAGATCGTGGTGGTCACGCAGTTCCCGAACCCGCCGACGTTACAGGCGATCCCCGTGTCGGCCTCGACCTGCCGCGGTCCGGCGTCGCCCGTGACCTGCTTGACTATCTCGTACACCTGCGCGACGCCGCTGGCCCCGAGCGGGTGGCCCTTGGACTTGAGCCCTCCCGACGTGTTGATCGGGAGGTCGCCGTCGCGGTCGGTGACGCCGCCGTCGACCGCCTTCCACCCCTCTCCCTTCTCGAAGAAGCCGAGGTCCTCGCTCTGGAGGAACTCCAGTATGGTGAACATGTCGTGGAGCTCGGCCACGTCGACGTCGTCCGGGCCGATCCCGGCCATCTCGTAGGCGACCTCGGAGGAGTCGACGACGCCGCCCATCGTCGTCGGGTCCGCGCGCTCGTGGACGACGTGGGTGTCCGTCGCCCCGCCGATGCCCGAGACCACGGCGTAGTTGCCGTCGGGCGCGTACTCCTCGGCCACCGACTCGGGACAGAACACGAGCGCCGCCGAGCCGTCCGTGATCGGACAGAAGTCGTACAGTCGGAGCGGGTCCGCGACGATCGGCGAGTCGAGGACCGTGTCGAGGTCGACCTCCTTCCGGAACTGCGCGTGAGGGTTGTCCACGCCGTTCCGGTGGTTTTTCACCGCGACCTTCCCGAGGCTCTCGCGGGGCGCGTCGTACTCGTCGAGGTAGAGCCGCGCCGTGAGGCCCGCGAACGAGGGGAGCGTGACGCCCTGCTTGTACTCCACCGGATGCGTGAGCGACGCGATCACGTCCGTCGCCTCCGCGGTCGTCCGGTGGGTCATCTTCTCGCCGCCGACCAGCATCGTGAGCTCGCTCGCGCCCGAGGCGACCGACTGCCACGCCGCGTACACCCCTGCCCCGCCTGAGGAGGAGGTCTGGTCGATCCGCGCCGTGTACGCCGGCTGGGCGGCGAGGTCGTGGGCGAGCGCGTTCGGGACGCCGGTCTGCCCCTCGAACTCGCCGCTGGCCATGTTCGAGACGTACAGGTGATCGAGGTCGCCGCCGTCGACGCCGGCGTCGTCGAGCGCAGCCGCGCCCGCCTCCGCCAGCAGCTCCCGGATCCAAGCGTCGCGCTGCCCGAACCGCGTCATCGACGCGCCGACGATCGCTACGCGTTCCATGTCGGTGGGTCCACCGCGGTCGCCTAAAACGTACCTCTCCGCGGCCGCGGTGGGGTCCGTCCCTCCCGACACCGTCGGCCGCCGTCGAGGTCGCGCCTCGCCGTCTCACCCGCCCCCGGCGAGGATCTGCGAGCCCGGTTCAGTCCGCCGCGGTCGGCGCGCCGTCGCCGACCGCGTCGGTCGCGTCCTCGCGGTCAGCGGTCGCGGCCGACACCACGTCGGTGAACGCCTGTCGGCGGGCGTAGAAGAAGTAGACGTACGGGACCTTCGCCAACACGTCGAGGAAGGCGTACGTCAGCGCGGCGCCCACCCCCGTGGTGAAGCCGATCCCCGCCGGACCCATCAGCCAGACGAACGGGTACGCCAGCCACAGCAGGCCGACGTGGTTCTTCAGCAGGCTGAACAGCCCCCGCTGCATCGGGTCGTCGGGAACGGCCCGCGGGAACACCACGTACAGATACGCGAACAGCGTGACGTGGAAAATCGAGGAGACGCCGAACAGCACCCACTTGAGCGTCCCGCCCGTCACGACCGCCCCGGCGCCGAACGCGATCATCAGCGCGTCGGCGAGCATCACGCCCGCGATCGCGCGGCGGGACGCGCCGGCGACGTAGCCGATGAACCCGACCAGGAGCGGGGTGGTGACGATCCAGTCGACGTAGCGGAGGCCGACCAGCTCGGCCCCGTTGACGGTCACGGTTCCGATACCGAGCGCCATTCCGGCATACGCGAGCCCGGCGAAGCCGGGTATCACCGCCAGCGCGGCCAGGCGACCGCGGTCCTCCGACTCGCCGAGCTTCGCGTACAGCGCCGCGGTGATCCCGAGGCCGACGAGGAAGGCGACCGCCGCGATCCAGTACGCGGCGCTGACCGCGCCCGTCATCGCGCACCTCCGTCGGTCGTCGCTCGCGAGCGCGCCGTTCCGCCCCCGGTGGCCGGCCCGTCGGCGCCGGACGTCTCATCAACGGTGAACGCCGCGACCCGGTCTTGGAGCGTCGTCACGGCGTCGGTCTGGAACTCGCGCAGAGAGTCGGACACGTCCTCGACGACCGACTGGCCCTCCTGTATCTCCGTCGCCGTCTGCTCCGCCGTCTCCGCGGTCTCGGTACTGAGCTCCGTGATCTCGTCGACGGAGCCGGCCGTGTCCTGTACCGTGTCGGCCTGGTCGGCGGTCGTCCGACGGATCTCCCCGAGCGAGCCGCTGATCTCGTCGACGGAGTCGGCGATCGTCTCGATGTCGGAGAGCGTCGACTCGACGGTGTCGGTCCCGGTCTGGACGCGCTCCTGTGTCGACCGGATCGACACCGTCACTTCCTCGGTCTGGTCGGCGATGTCGTCTATCATCGTATCAATCTCGTTCGCACGCGACTGCGTCTCCTCGGCGAGCTCCTTCACCTCCTCGGCGACGACGCTGAAGCCGTCGCCGGAGCCGTCCGCCCGGGCCGCCTCGATCGAGGCGTTGAGCGCGAGCATGTTGGTCTGTTCCGCTATCTCGCCGATGATGTCGACGATCTCGGTGATCTCGTCCATCCCGTCCTGAAGCTGTTCGACCCGGTCGACGGCCTGCTCCGCCTCCTCCTCGACCTCGGCCATCTCGGCCAGCGCGCTCTGGGAGGAGCTGCGGGCGTCGTCGCTCGTCGCCGCGACCGCCTCGCTTCGGTCCGACAGGTCGTCGACGGTCGCCGCGATCTCCTCGGCGGACGCGCTGATGGTCTCGATGTCGGTCGCGATGGACTCGAGCTCCGCGCGCTGGTCGCCCGCCTGTCCCCGGATCGTCGTCGCGCTCTCGGTCGCGCCGGCGACGCGCCGCTCGACCTCGTTGCTCATCTCCGCCATCTCGCCGGCGTCGGCCTCGATCCGGTCGGCCATCTCGCGGACCGTCTCCACCGTCCCCTGGAGGTCGTCCATCATCCGGTTGAACGACTCGCCCACGGTCGCGAGGCTCTCGTCGCTCTCGTCGACATCGACGCGCCGCGTGAGGTCGCCGGTCGCCGCCTCCTCCATCACCTCGGCGTACCGGTCGGCCGTCCGCCGGTAGCGGTCGGCCATCTCGGTCGCTTCCGCCCGCGCGCTCTCCAGTTCGTCTTGGGTCCGTTCCATCTCCGTTAGCCGGTCCTTCAGCGAGACCCGCATCTGCTCGATGGATCCCGCGAGCTCCCCGAACTCGTCGGTCCGGGTGGACTGTACTTCCCTGTCGATGTCCCCGTTGGCGACGCGCCGCGTCTGCGCGCCGATCTCGGTGACGCTGGCGATCGTCTCGGCCGCGTTGATCGACCCGAGCGTCAGGAGACCGGCGACGGCCGCGACGACCGTCGCGTTCGCGTCGTCGGTGGCCAGCCCGACGGCGACGATGAACGCCCCCGTCGCCACGTATCCGACGCCAAGTTTCACCCCGTAGCTGTCTTTCACCGATGCGATCGGCATGTGATCCATCAGGGAAACCGACGTGTTAAACGGCGCCCCAATACTATCAGTTCTGATATCCGGGCGCCTCGCCGAGCCTCGATCCAGGTCCTCGCGCCGCCGGGCTCACTCCGCGCGCCGGCCGCCGTGTCCCGGGTAGTCGCGTTCGAACCGGGACCCGATCTCCTCGCGGTCGATCCGGATCACGACCGGACGCCCGTGCGGGCAGGCGTAGGGGTTCTCGCAGGCGTCGAGCCGGTCGAGGAGGTCGACGACCCGGCCCTCGGTCAGCGAGGTGTTCCCCGTCACCGAGGGGTAACAGGCGAGGTCGGCGAGCAGCTCGTCGACGGCGCCGACGACCGGTTCGTCGCCCTCGGCAGCGTCGTCGACCAGCGCGGACAGGGAATCTCGCAGGAGGTCCGGGTCGAGCGCGGCGTCGAAGACGGCCGGGACCGCCGTCACCGCGACCTCGCGCTCGTCGGCGCGCTCCGCACGGAATCCGATCTCGGTGAGTTCGTCGACGAACTCCTCGAACAGCGCCGCCTCGCGGGCGGTCAACCCGATCCGGACTGGCTCCGCGAGGGCCTGCGCCTCCGCGCCGTCCGCGACGGTCGCCTTCAGCCGCTCGTAGTTCACGCGCTCGTCGGCCGCGTGCTGGTCGATCAGCACGAGCCCGTCCGGCGCCTCGGCGACGACGTACGTCTCATGCAGCTGACCGAGCACCCGCAGCGGAGGCAGCGAGTCGAACTCGCGCTCGGCCTCGGTCGCCTCGCCGTCCAGCGTCCGCTGCCGGGTCCGTGCCCGTGTTCGGGGTGCCGACCGAGCCGCGTCCGCCCGGGCTCCCCTCCGGTCGCCCCCCGCCGCTCCGCTGCCATTCGCTGTCTCGTCGCCAGCCGTCGTTTCGTCTCCGACCGTCGTTCCGTCGCCGACCGTCGTTCCGTCGCCGACCGTCGTTTCGTCCCCGACTTTCGTTTGGTCGCCGACTGCCGTCTCGTCGCTGGTTGCCGCTTCGCCTCGGCTCGGCTCGCACTCCGCGCCGTCGCTCTGCCGGCTCTGCGGACTGGGTCGATCGTCGCCGCTCGCGTTGTGATTCGCGTCGCCGTCCCGGGGCTCGCCCGCGGGCTCTGCCGTTGGTTCGGCCCGGGTCCTCTCCCCCTCGCCGAGGTCGTCGACGGCCCACGCCGCGTCGTCGGACGGGTCCAGTTCGGTCGGCGTCGCGGGGTCGTCGTCGCCCTGACCCGGGTCGGCGTCGGTCACCGAGTCCGGGGTTCGGCCGGGATCTTCAGTGTTCGCCGACGTTCCGGGGTCGCCTGGCGTCCCGGAGTCGGAGACTGCCGCGGACTCGCGCCCCTCGCGGGCGGCGCGCTCGTGCTCGGTGTCCGCGCCGCCCACGGCCTCGGTGTCGGGCGTCTCGGGGGCGACCGCCGTCTCGTCGGGCGCCGACTGGCCCCGGGGCGCCGTCGACCGGATCAGGCCGTGGTCGAGCAGCGCCCCCTCGACGGCCGCCTCGACCGCTTCCCGGACCGCAGGCTCCTCGTCGAAGCGGACCTCCAGCTTGCGGGGGTGGACGTTCACGTCGACGTCGCCGGCCGGGACCTCGACGAAGAGGACGGCGAACGGGTAGCGGTCGGGGGCCAACTGACCGCCGTACGCCTCCAACGTCGCCTCGCGGAGCGCGCTCGCGGTGACGTACCGCCCGTTGACGTACGTCGAGAGGTAGTCGCGCGTCGAGCGCGTCGTCTCCGGGTGCGAGACGAGCCCCGTCACCCGCCGGACCGGTGCGTCGGCGGAGTCGTCGCCCGCGTCGGTTCCCTCCGGCGTCCACTCCACGTCGATCATCGACTCGGCGACCTCGCGGCCGTAGACGGCGAGGACGGCCGAGCGGAGGTCGCCGTTCCCCTCGGTCGCGAACGTCTCGCGGCCGTCGTGTTCGAGCGACACTGCCACGTCGGGGTTCGCCAGCGCGTACCCGGTCACCACGGTGTTGACGTGATCGAACTCGGTCGCGGTCCGCTTGAGGAACTTCTCGCGCGCGGGAGTGTTATAAAACAGGTCGTCGACCTCGACGGTTGTTCCCGCGGGACAGCCCGCCGGGCGGGCCTCGCCCACGTCGCCGCCCGCGACGGTGATCTCCGCGCCGGCCTCGGCCTCCGGGGGGCGCGAGCGCACCGTCAGTCGGGAGACGGCGCCGACGGTGTACAGCGCCTCGCCCCGGAAGCCGAGCGTGCCGACGCCGCGGTCGAGGTCCGCGATGTCGCCGATCTTCGAGGTGGCGTGTTCCGCGACGGCCGCCTCCAGCTGGTCCGCGGGAATCCCCACGCCGTCGTCGCGGACGCGGATCCCCTCGGTGCCGCCGGACTCGACCGACACCGCCACGCGGCTCGCGCCCGCGTCGAGGCTGTTCTCGACCAACTCCTTCACGACGCTCGCGGGGCGCTCGACGACCTCGCCGGCCGCGATCCGCTGGACGGTCCGCTCGTCCAACCGCTCGATGTCTGGCGGCTCCATTCGTACGCTCCGTCGGACGAGCGCGCACTTCAAGCCGTTGTCGGCGGTGGCGGCGTGAGGGGAGGCGCTCGCGTGGTGCCGCTGTGTATACATGAACTGCGGCGGCGCGTGCCTGCGAGCGGCCGCCCTCGGCGGCCGCGAGACGGCACGCGCGAGGGAGTCGCCGGCTCCCGGAGCGAAGCGGAGGGTGCCAGCGACGAGGTTGGGGAGGGGTGAGGTGCGGTTGCGGTGCGGGGTGAGTCAAAGTGTCAGTCGCGAGGGCGAAGGCGCGCGACGCAAACACCGCAAGGAGCGAGCAGCGCGACCGACTGAGAAGCGCAGCGAGCGTGCGCCCGCCTCGCGACTGGGGCTTTACCGGTGTCTGTCGAGGTTCCACTGGCCTCAAATCACAGCGCGCAGGGAAAGTACGAACGAACGGTTCACAGGTCCGGACTGTCTCCGAAAATCGACCTTATTCAAGCGACCGCGGCCGCGATCTCCTCGTCGGTGAGGAACACATCCTCGCCGGTCTCGGGGTCGAACAGGTGGATGTGTTCCTCCGCGAAGGAGACACCGACCTCGTCGCCGGCCTCCGGCTTCACGTCGGCGGGCGAGCGGGCGAGGAAGTCCTCGGTCACGGTGAGGTGGACGTAGTTGTCGGAGCCGATCGGCTCGACGACCTCGACGGTCGAGCGCAGGTTCTCGTCGCCGCTCGGTGACTCGTCCAAGACGATGTTCTCCGGACGGATGCCCAGCGTGTACCGGCCGTTCCGGAGGTCGTGACCCCGGACGTACTCCGCGGAAAGATCGAGGTCCAGCCCCGCCTCCTCGTTCCGGATCGTCGCGCCGGCGCCGTCCGTCTCCACGTCGACGTCGACGAAGTTCATCGACGGCGAGCCGATGAAGCCGGCGACGAACTCGTTGACCGGGTTCTGGTACACCTCGGTGGGCTCGCCGACCTGCTGGAGTTCGCCGTCGTTCAGGATGGCGAGCCGATCGCCCATCGTCATCGCCTCCTCCTGATCATGAGTGACGTACATCGCGGTGACGCCGAACTCCTTCTGGAGCTTCTGGATCTCCGCGCGCATTTCCGTGCGGAGCTTCGCGTCGAGGTTCGAGAGCGGCTCGTCGAAAAGGAACACCTCGGGCTCGCGCGCGATGGCGCGGCCGAGCGCGACGCGCTGCTTCTGCCCGCCCGAGAGTTCGTCGGGCTTGTCGTCGAGGAGGTCCTCGATGCCCATCATCTCCGCCATGTCGCGGACGCGCTCGTGGCGCTCCTCCGTGGTCATCTCCGTGCTCATCTTGAGCCCGAACGCCATGTTCTCGCGGACCGTCTTGTGGGGGTACAGCGCGTAGTTCTGGAACACCATCGCGACCGGGCGCTCCTTCGCGTGGATGTCGGTCACGTCTTCGTCGTCGAAGTGGACGGTTCCGGACGTCGGCTCTTCGAGGCCCGCCACCATTCGCAGTGTGGTGGTCTTCCCACAGCCCGACGGTCCGACAACGGTCACGAACTCCCCGTCGTCGATCTCCAGATCGAGGTCGTCGACGGCGACGATGGTTCCCCGGTCGAACTCCTTTCGGAGCGTATCGAGCGTGACGCGTGCCATTTCCCTGATGGCGGGTCCGCTGGCATATGAGTTCTTTGCTGTTTTCTTGATATATGGTGAAGGATCTCTTCTCAAATATCGGCTTTTCGCGTCGGTCCAGTCGATCGTCGAGTCCTGAACTCGACGCAGATCGATCCGGATCGATCGGGACGTACCCCAAACACTAAATGTATGAAAATATAATTCATCATTTGTTCTAGTCACATGAACGAGAAACGTAGAACGCTGCTCAAGGCGGTGGGGGGATCGACTGCGCTCGCGGCGCTCGCGGGCTGTATCAGCACCGGCGGCGACGGCGGGGACGGCTCCGACGGCGGAGACGGATCGGACGGCAGCGACGGCTCCGACGGCGGCACCACCGGCTCCGCGCGGCTGTGGGCCGACCTGGCCGACGCGGAGGACGAGGCGCTGACCGACTACATCGACCAGTACGAGTCGGATACGGGCAACATCATCAACAAGGAGGCGCCCGGCGGCGAGCTCGACCAGCAGCTCGAAACCGCGATCCCGGCCGGCGACGGTCCCGACTCGTGGATCTGGGCTCACGACTGGGTCGGCCGGTTCGCAGTCCGCGAGGACCCCCCGTTCCTCTACGACGCGAGCGACGACGTCGACGTCTCGCTCGACAGCTACACGCAGGCGGCGCGGGAGGCGGCGCAGTTCAACGACGGCCTCTACGGGCTCCCGTTCGCCTCCGAGACCGTCGCGCTGTTCTACAACGAGGACATGGTCGACGAGCCGCCGGAGACCATGGAGGAGATGGTCTCGATCATGGAGGAGTACCACGACCCGGAGAACGGGGAGTACGGCCTCTCGTACCCCGTGACGAACCCCTACTTCGTCAGCGGGTTCATCCAGGCGTACGGCGGGAACATCTTCGACGAGGGGAACCTCGAAGTCGGCGTCGACAGCGACGCGTGTAAGCGGGGCATGGACGCCCTCGAAACGCTGTCCGACTACGTGCCGGCCGACCCCGGCTACGAGTCGCAGATCGTCGCGTTCGCCGACGGACTCGCGCCGTTCGCGATCAACGGGCCGTGGGAGCTCGGCAACCTCAGCGGCGAGGTCGAGAACCTCGGCGTCACGACGCTGCCGACCGTCGACGGGAACCACCCGCGCTCGTACTCGGGCATCCAGCTGTTCTACTTCAGCTCGATGCTTGCCGACGCCGACCAGTCCACGGTCGACGCGGCGACCGGACTCGCAGAGTGGTACACCACGAACGAGGATATCATCCAGACCAACGCCGAAGAGCAGGGGTACATCCCCGTGCTGGCCGACGTCGTGGGCAACGACGACCTCTCCAGCGAGGTCCAGGCGTTCGCCCAGCAGGTCGACCACGGCGTCCCCATCCCGACGCACCCGGACATGGACAGCGTCTGGACGCCCGTGACGGAGGCGTTAGAGCGCGTCTTCAACGACGAGCAGGACAGCGACGCCGCGCTCGACCAGGCCGCCTCCGAGATCCGGGAGGCGCTGTAGGCACCCCTCGGAGCGATGGCCTCTTCGCAACCTGGAACCGGCGTGAGCGGGCTGGCGCGTCTCCGATCGGCGCTGCCGTTCTCCAGTCGCGACTGGGGGCTGCTCCTCGTCGCGCCCGGCGTGCTGCTCTTCTCGAGTTTCATGCTGTACCCGATCTTCTACCTCTTCTACATCTCGCTGACCGACGCGACGTTCGCGGGGTCCGTGATCGGCGGGGGCGCCGACCTGATCGGGCTGGCGAACTACGCCCAGCTGATCGGCGACTCGCAGTTCTGGACCTCGATGACGACGACGTGGCTGTTCGTCGCCGTCTCGCTCGTGATCAAGGTGTTCCTCGCCGTGGGGATCGCGCTGCTGCTCAACCACGTGCGCGTCGCCGGGAAGCGCTACATGCGCGCGGCGGTGATCGTCCCGCTGGGGTTCCCCGGCATCTTCACGATCACCGTCTGGCGCGGAATGTTCAGCGACGCGCGATACGGCGTGTTCAACACGATACTGGGGCGATACAACGAGCTCATGTCGTCGCTGTCGGCGCCACAGGCCCTGCTGTTCGACGTGCCGATCGGCTTCCTGAGCGGCCGCTGGGAGGCGTTCTTCGCGTACGTCACCACGGAGGTGTGGCTGGCGTACCCGTTCATGGTGATCATCATCGTGAGCGCCTTACAGGACGTGCCCCGGTCGCTCCACGAGGCCGCGATGGTCGACGGCGCGGGGGCGCTCCAGCGGTTCCGCACCGTGACGCTGCCCGCGATCAAGGGACCGGTGCTGTTCGCGTCGATCCTCACGGCCGCGACCTCGTTCCAGCAGTTCCTGATCCCGTGGGTGTTCAATCAGGGCGGGCCGTCGAGACAGAACGAGCTGATCATCGTGTACGGCTACCGCGAGGCGATCACGTTCAACCAGTTCGGCCTGTCGGCGGCTATCCTGATCGTCGGGATCGCGTTCGTCGGCATGTTCATGTACGTGGCCGTGCGCTACGGCGGCCTCGCCGAGGGGGTGGGTGACGAATGAGCCCCCTCGAGTCCGCGGTCGCGCTTGTCGGTTCCGCGGTCGCGCTGGTCCGCTCGAAGCTGGTCGCGTTTGCGACCGCACCGAAGCGGTTCTCCGTGATGATCCGGCGCGCGATCTACGACGTCCGCACGGGGAAGCGCAGCTCGTGGGACGTGACGAAGAGCGTCCTGATGACGTTGTTCGGGCTCGCGATGGTGCTCGTGCTGCTGTTCCCGCTGTTCTGGATCACGACCGCGTCGCTCGCGGAGGGCTCGCGGCTGTTCAACACGAGCGGCATCTTCCCGGACCCGTCGACGTACAACCTCGGCGCGTACCGGTGGGTGATCTTCGAGTCTGACTTCTTCTTCGTCGACGGCGACTGGGGGTACCCCCAGCTCGTCCTCGGCGGGAGCGGCGGGCTGGTCAGCTTCCGGTGGGCCGGGACCGACACCGGTCCGGGCGCGGTGTTCAACAGCCTCTACATCGTCAGCGTAACGCTCGCGGCCGGGTTCGGCATGATCGTCCCGGCGGCGTACGCGTTCTCGCGCCGACAGTTCGTGGGGCGCAAGCGCATCCTCTACGGCTACGTGCTGTTCACGCAGATCGGCGCCGGGCTGTCGATCGCGACGCTCGTGGCGCTGTACTCGCTGTTCAGCTCCTACGGGCTCACGAACAACCTGTTCATCCTCGGGTTGTTCTACGCGGCGTCCGCAATCCCGTTCAACACGTGGCTGCTGAAGACGTATATGGACAACATCCCCGTCTCCTACGAGGAGGCGGCGATGGTCGACGGCGCGAGCTTCTTGGAGACGATTCGGGAGGTGATCCTCCCGCTGACGAAGCCGGGACTCGCGGTCGTGCTCATCTTCGTCTGGCTCGCCGGGTGGAACGAGTTCATCATCGCGCAGACCCTGCTGCGCCCGGAGAACTACCCGCTCTCGGTCGAACTGTACAACATCGCGACCGAGGGCCGGTTCTCGACGCCGTGGACTCGGTTCGCGGCGTTCGCGAACCTGTTCGCGCTGCCGGTCGCGATCGTCTACTTCGCGGCGCAGCGCTCCGTCGAAGACGGCCTGTCGTTCGGCGGCATGGAAGGGTAGCCCGGCCTCCACGCGGACCGTTCTCGGTTCTCCCTTCGTTCTCGTCGTCTCCTCATTCTCGGCCGCCCCGTTGACCGACGGCGTCGCTCCGGGGCGAGTCGTCTGGTAACGGGGCCGGATTCACCCTGTCAAAGAACCAGATGTATCCGGTAACAGGCGGAGCCGCCCGGAACCGCCCTCGCTCAGTCGTCCGCCGCCGGCGCCGGCGGCGCGCCCGTGAGCCGGTCGCGGTCGTGGTCGGCCTCGAAGTCGAGGTCAGGGCCGCGCGCGATGATGCGCGTCGGGGTCACGTCGGGGTGGGTGGTGTAGTAGTGCTCCTTGATGTGGTCCATGTTCACCGTTTCGGCGACGCCCGGCGTCTGGTAGAGGTCGCGCAGGTACGGCCAGAGGTTGTCGTACTGGTGGATGAACTGCTGGTTACACATGAAGTGGGTGTGGTACACCTGATCGAAGCGGACCAACGTGGTGAACATACAGATGTCCGCCTCGGTGAGCGAATCGCCGACGAGGTAGCGCCGGTCCGCGAGCCGGTCGTCGTAGCGGTCGAGCGCGCCGAACAGGTCGTCGATCGCGTCGTCGTAGGCCGCCTGCGAGGTGGCGAAGCCCGCGCGGTAGACGCCGTTGTTGATCGGCTCGTAGATGTCCGTGATCACCTCGTCGACCTCGGCGACGGTCGCGTCGTCGTCTTCGTCGGGGAGCAGCGAAACGTCGTTTCCGAGGTCCGCGAACGCGGTCGAGAGCATCCGGAGGATCTCCCGCGACTCGTTGTTGACGACGGTCTCCTCCTCGGTGTCCCACAGCACGGGCACGGTCACCCGACACGTGGCGTCCGGGTCGGCCGCGACGTACAGCTCGCGCAGGTAGTCGCTGTCGTGGAGACGGTCGGGCGTACAGCCGTCCTTCTCGGGGGTGAACTGCCAGCCGTCCTCGTCGCGGTACGGGTCGACGACCGAGACGCCGATCGCGTCTTCGAGCCCCAACAGCGACCGCGCGAGTAGCGTGCGGTGCGCCCACGGGCACGCGTACGACACGTACAGGTGATAGCGACCGGCCTCCGGCTGGAAGCGCTCGTCCGGCTCCGCGTCGACGTGGTCCGGCACGTCGCTGCCCGCGATCCAGTTCCGGAACGTCGTCTCGCCGCGCTGGAACGCGCCCTCCTCGTCGGTCGTCTCGTAGGTGTCTGTGCGCCACTCGCCGTTCACGAGCTGGTTCATACTACATGCGTGGGCTTCGACGCGTATAACCTGGCCGGGGACACGCGTGTCACCCGCTGTATGTGGTGTGTAGATTCATATCACGATCTTCCCATTCACGACCGAGAGGCGGTGGATCGACGGCGAACTCCTCCGAAGCCCCAGCCGCGAGGCGAACGCACGCCCGCTGCGCTCCTCGCTCGGTCGCTCACTTCGTTCGCTCTCTCGTTGCGGTGCTTACGTCGCCCGCGTTCGCCTCGCGACTGCCCCTTCGAGTCCCACCTACCGCAACCGCACCGCAACCGCATCGCAGCCTCACCCCTCCCCAGCCTCGCGGTTCGCGCTCTCCGAGCGCTCACCGCCCCCTCGCGCGTGCCCCTCGCGGCCGCCGCTTCGCTCCGGCCGCTCGCAGGCACGCGCCGCCGCAGTCGATCTGCCCTCTCGCCGTCCCGGTGGCTTTTCCTCGTCGCTCGCGTGTCCTGACGCATGACCGACCCAGACGAGGCAGCGCCGACGGTCGCCGTCGTCGGCGGCGGCGCGGTCGGTGTCACGACCGCGCACGACCTCGCGGCGCGCGGCGCCGACGTGACCCTCTACGAGCGCGGGGAGCTCGCGGCCGAGAGCTCCGGGCGCGCGGCTGGCCTCCTCTACGACGCCTACGCCGAGGACGTCGACGCCGCGGTCGGCGCCCGGTCGATCGAGCGCTTCCGAGTACTCGACCGGTCGCTGCCCGGCTTCTCGTTTTCGCCCTGCCCGTACGTGATCGCGGTGCGCGAGGGCGACCCCGACGCCGACGCCGTCCCCGGGATGGTCGATCGCATGCGCGGCCACGGCCGCGACGTCTCGCTCGTCGACCCCGACGCGCTCGGCGAACGGTTCCCGCCGCTCCGCACCGACGACCTCGCCGTCGCGGCGGTCGCCGAGGGGGCCGGCTGGACCGACCCGTCGAGCTACGTCCGCGCGCTCGGCGACCGGGCCGGTCGCGGGGGGGTCGCGATCGAGACGAACACCGCCGTCGCGCTCGGGCCGCGGCCCGGCGCGAAACGACACATCCGAGTCGGTGACGACGGAGCCGACGGCGATCCGGCGGCCGAGACGCGCGCCTTCGATGCCGTCGTCGTCGCCGCCGGGGCACACGCTCGGTCGCTCCTCGCGGACGCGGGCGTCTCCGTCCCGGTCGTCCCCTACCGGGTCCAGGCGCTCGTGACCCAAACTGACTACGACGGGCCGATGGTCTACGACGCCACCGCGGACGCGTACCTCCGCCCGCACCCCGACGGCCTGCTCGCGGGCGACGGGACTGAGCCGGTCCCGGCCGACCCCGACGACTACCGCCGCGAGGCCGACGACTGGTTCCGCGAGGACCTCGCCGGCGCCCTCGACGAGCGCCTCGCCCGCGGGGACCGCCTCGACGGGGGCGAGGGACCCGACCGCGGCGAACGGGTCGACCGCGGGATCGACGACGCCCGGGCATGGGCCGGACTCTGTACCGCGACGCCGGACGGCGACCCGCTCGTCGGCCCGGTCGACTCGGAGGCGGGCGATCCGACGCTCTTCGTCGCCGCCGGCTGGCAGGGCCACGGGTTCATGCGCGCGCCGGCCGTCGGCGAAGTGGTGGCCGAGGGCGTGCTCGCGTCGCTCGCGGGCGCCGCCTTCGACGGGCCGGAATCGCCGTGGATCGGCGCGTTCGACCCGACGCGGTTCGGTTCGGATCGGTTCGACGGCGACGAGGCGTTCGAGATCGTCGAGGGCATGTCGCTGTCGAACCGGACGGAAGAGGAATAGCAGCGGCCGCAGAGCCGAAGTCGGGGGTCAGTCGTCTTCTTCGACGACATCGACGTCGCTCGATCCGCCGCGTTTGGGGATCTCGACGTGGAGCGTCCCGTTGCGCGTGAGCGTCGCGTTCGCGCCCTCGGGCGTCACGTTGGCGTCGCGGGGGAGGTCGACGCTGCCGGACAGCGAGACGCCGCGGCCCGGAAACACGAGGTCGTAGCCGTCGTAGAAGTCGCGGAAGCGTTCGAGCGAGACCTCGACGGTGCGGTCGAGGAAGGTGACGTCGACGTCCTCGCCGCGCACGCCGGGGGCGTCGAAGACCACGAGGTACGCGTCGTCGCTCTCGAGGAGGTCGTGCGAGAGCGGGCGGCGCTCCTGGACGCGACCCCAGCCGCGGCCGACGCGTTCGAGGGCGTTACGGAGCGCGGAGCGACCGCTTTCGACGAGTCCGTCCACCGCTCACACCTCGATTTCGACGAGGTCGCTCCCGCCGCAGTACGGACACGAGAGGTCCTCGACCGCGTGGTCGTCGGGCACGTCGTACGTGTAGTGGTTCTCGAACATGTCGAGCTCGCAGTCGTCGCTGACGCACTTGACCTCCATCGTCGATGGCATACGCGGACGTAGTATCGGCGGCGGCTTAAACGGCGTGGCGGCGGCGAGCCGGGGGTGCGAACCGCGCGATGCGGCGCTCAGACCCCCGCACCGCGCATCCGGTCCGGCACGACGGTTCGCTCGGCGACAGCGACGACTGCGATACCCAACGCCGTGCCGGCGAGGAAGCCGGGACCGTACGGGCGAAACGGGATTTCGAACGCAAGCGCGACTCCCAGCCCGACGGAGATCGCGAGGATCGCGGCGCCGAAGGCGACGTAGGTCAGCGTCTCGTAGCGATCCGGCGAGAGGCGGTCGCGGGCGAGCCACGCGATCGGGCCGACGGCGACTGCGGTCGCCGCGGCCCAGCCGGCGGCGAGTCCCCACGGTCTGGGATTGGTGCCGAGAAACTGTATCGCGGCGAGCGCGCAGAGCGCGGCGAACGAGACGTAGTTTCCGACTCGCTGCCAGCGAGCGGACCCGTCGGCGCGCGCTGGCGCGCCGTCGCCGGAGGTCGTCTCACCGTTCGGGGGCGTTTCGGAGGGCACGGTCGGGGTTTCCGCGCGTTCCGGCATAAGTAATCCGGCGCGGCTCGGGCGTTCCGCACGCTTTTCCCGTCTCGGTCGAGTACGGACGGTAACATGACCGATTCGCCCGCGTCGGCTCGGGGGTCGCTCCCGGCCGACCCGAACGACCTCTCCGTCACCATCGTCGACGGGTACGTCGACGAGCCGGCCCACTTCGGCGTCCCGCCGTACCTCTCGACGTACCCCCGATACACCGCCGGGGCGCTCGTCGACGCCGGCGTCCCCGAGTCGGCGATCACCTATCACACGATCGACGAGCTCCGCGAGGACCGGAGCAAGCACGCCGACGTCGCCGACGCCGACCTCATGATCTACGTCGGCGGGATGACGGTGCCCGGGAAGTACGTCGGCGGCACCCCCGCGGAGCCGGACGAGGTGCGAGAGCTCGGCTGGACCGCCGACGGCGTGACGCTGCTCGGCGGCCCGGTGCGCTTCGGCGTCGGCGAGGAGAACGCCGGCGCGCAGGAGACCCGACGCGACGACCTCGACTACGACTTCGTCGCGATGGGCGACGTGGAGGCCGCGGCCCACGACCTCGTCCGCGAGGGGCTGGAAGGGTACGGCAACCGGATGCGCACGAACGAGGAGGTCGACCGCTGGGCCCGGCAGGGGGCGTTCGTCGTCGAGCAGCACCCGAACCACCCCGACTACCTCATCTGCGAGATGGAGACCTCCCGCGGGTGCGCCTACCGCTGCTCGTTCTGTACGGAGCCGCTGTACGGCGACCCGGCGTTCCGCGCGGCGCGGTCGGTCGTCGACGAGGTCGACGCGCTCTCGGACCGCGGCGTGCGACACTTCCGGCTCGGACGGCAGGCCGACATCCTCGCGTTCGGCGGCGACGGCGAGGCGCCGAACCCCGACGCGCTCCGGGAGCTGTACGGCGGGATCCGCGAGGTCGCGCCCGACCTCCGGACGCTCCACCTCGACAACATGAACCCCGTGACGATCACGGACTACCCGGAGGCGTCCCGCGAGGCGATCCGCGTCATCGCCGAGCACAACACGCCCGGCGACACGGCCGCGTTCGGGCTCGAATCGGCCGACCCGGTCGTTCAGGAGGAGAACAACCTCCTCGTCACCGCCGAGGAGTGCTTGGAGGCCGTCCGCGTCGTCAACGAGGAGGGCGGCTGGCGCCCGGGCGACGCCCCCGAGACGACGCCCGGCGACCCGGCCCGCGTCACCGGTCCCTCAACCGGACCGGACGCCTCGCCGCGGCTGCCGAAGCTCCTCCCCGGGATCAACCTCGTCCACGGGC
Organism: Halorubrum sp. SD612; assembly: GCF_002135005.1. Taxonomy (NCBI): domain Archaea; kingdom Methanobacteriati; phylum Methanobacteriota; class Halobacteria; order Halobacteriales; family Haloferacaceae; genus Halorubrum; species Halorubrum sp. SD612. The sequence continues at coordinate 21,001 of NZ_NEWI01000025.1, forward strand.
TGACCGGCGAGCGCCCGGAGACGTACGAGCACAACAAGCGCTTCCTCCAGACGGTGTACGACGAGGGGCTGATGCTCCGCCGGATCAACATCCGGCAGGTGATGGCGTTCGCGGGCACAGAGATGGCCGAGACGGGGGCCGAGGTCGCACAGGAGCACAAAGACCAGTTCCAGGCGTACAAGCGCGAGGTGCGCGAGACCATCGACAACCCGATGCTCGACCGCGTTGTGCCGCCGGGAACCGTCCTCCCGGACGTGTACCTGGAGTACCACCAGGACGGCAAGACGTTCGGGCGCCAGCTCGGCACGTACGCGCTCCTCGTCGCGGTGCCGGGCGAGCGCGAGCTCGGAACGAGCATCGACGTGGCGATCACGGACCACGGCTACCGCTCCGTCACCGGCGTCCCGTACCCGCTCGATGTCAACGTGGCCTCGATGGACGAGCTCACCGCGATCCCCGGGATCAACCGGAGCACGGCTGGTGACATCGTCGTCGGCCGCCACTACGACTCGGTCGAAGCGGTCGACGCCGGGGTCGCCGACCTCGGGGCGTACGCGGTCGCCGGCGACACCGACGTGCCGATCCCCGGTCGCGAGCGTCCCGGCTCCGGCCCCGGTCCGGCCGCGCGGTCGTCGCTCGGTCGCGGGGACTGAGCGATGCCGGTCGACGATCCCGAAGACCCCGACCGCCTCGAAGGTCCCGCGGTTACCCGGGTCGAAGTCCCCGTCGACACGCGCGCGCCGGGCGGGACCACGAACGCGCACCTGTTGGACGGCCTCCTCGCCGACCCCGCCGCCCGGACCGACGCGCTCGACGCGGCGCTCGCGGAGCGCGGATCGGAAGACGCGGACGCCCCGTCCGTCGAAGCGATCGCCGTCACCCACGCCCACCCGGACCACGTCGGCGCGGTCGCTGACTACGCCGCCCTGACGGACGCGACGGTCGTCGCCCGCGATGACCACGCGGACCGGTTCGCCGCGGCCGCCGGGGTCGAGCCGGACGAGACGGTCGCGCCGGGCGAGACGGTCGCCGACACCGCGGTCCGCGCGGTCGACACGCCGGGACACGCGCCGGACCACCTCGCGTTCGCGGCCGGCGGTCCGGGGACCGAGTCGGGGCGGTCGGTGCTGTGTTGCGGCGACCTCGCCGTCGCCGAGGGGAGCGTCGCGGTCGCCGCGCCCGAGGGCGACCTCGCCGCCTACCTCGCGAGCCTCGAACGCGTGCGCGACGCCGGCTACGACCGACTCCTCCCTGGACACGGCCCGCCGATAGACGACCCGCCGGCGGCCTGCGAGCGGCTGATAGATCACAGGCTGGACCGCGAGCGAGACGTGATCGCCGCGCTCGACGGCGGCGCGTCGGACCTCGACGCGGTCGTCGACGGCGCCTACGAGAAGGACCTCTCCGGCGTGCGGGACCTCGCGCTGGCGACGGTCGCCGCGCACGTCGAGAAGCTGGTCGCCGAGGGACGGGCCGACGAGGCGTGGCGCGCGCGGCTCGCGGACCGCGGGTTCGACTGACTCCGCGGCTCCCGCCGTCCACCGAACGCCCCTACGGCTCCGCCTCTAACTCCGCGACGACCTCGGAGAGCGGCGTCTCGGTCACGTCGACGAAGCGGCCGCCGGCGGCGACGATCCCGCCGTCGGTCTCCGGGTCGTCGCCGACGTGGACGAGGCCGGTGGTGGCCGTTCCGAGCGCCTCCGCCGCGGCCTCGAATGCGGAGGGGTGCGGCTTCCGCCAGCCGCAGCCGACGCTCGTCGTGACCGCGTCGAACTCGCCCCGGAGCCCGGCCCGGATCAGCGTCCGCGGGACGAGCTCGGGGACGGCGCAGTTCGAGAGCAGCCCCACCGGGCCCCGGTCGGCCGCGCCCCGGACCGCGTCGAGCGCGCCGTCGCGCCGGGTCACGTCCGGGTCGAACGCGGCGATCACCGCGTGTCTGGCGACGTTCTGATCCGCGTCGACGCCGCGGGAGTCGAGCGCGCGGGCGACGTGTGCGGGGAGGGGGACCTCGGCGCCGGCCGGCGCCTCGACGTGCCGCTCGCCGTAGGCGACGTGCCAGTCGTCGGGCACCGTCACGTCGCGGGACTCCAGTTCGCGCGCGACCGCTTCCGCCGGATCGGTCGGGTACTCGACGTCGACGAGGGTCCCGAAGAGGTCGAAGGTGACTGCCACGATACCACCGTTAGGGCGAAACCCGGATTGAAGCTGTCGGTCGGGGGAACGCCTCTCGACGCCGACCGTTCGCGCCGCCGCCGTCAGAACAGCGAGCCGAAGTGGAGGGTGACCAGCCGGTAGAGTCCTGTCACCCACGCGCACAACCACAGGAGCATGAAGCCGGCGACGCCGGCGCGGAGCCGCTTCCGCCAGTGGCTCATGTCCTCGTGGAGCTCGTCGATGTCCACGCTGGGGTCCTCGTAGGCGTCCGCGTTCCGCTTCGCCTGGAAGATCCGGACGATCCCGGTGAGCGCGAACGCCAGCAGCGCGTACGCCTGGACGCCGAAGAATGCGTGGAGGATCGCCATGCCGCTCACCTGTTCGAGGACGCGCGGGACCATCCACGTGACGATGGGGACCGTCGTGAGCACCAGTCCGGCGACGATGTACCGCAGGTGGCGCATCAGCACGTTCCACGACACCGTCTCCGCGTCGATCATGATCCAGGCGCCGTACAGGAGGAAGGGGAGGCTCGTCGTCACGGACACCCCGGCCAGCGCCGCGATGACCGACTCGTCGACCATACCGTCGATACGTGCTCCGGCGCGTAAAGCCCCCCGATCCGCGTCGGGCGCCCGCGGTCCCGCCCTCTCGCCGTCGGGGCGCGGACGAAAACAGTTAGCGTCAGGAGCACGTACCCCGGGGCGATGGAGGACACCTCGACGCGGTCGGAGCCGGAGTCGCCGTCGGAGGAGTCGGCCGACCCGCCCGACGACCCGGAAGCCCCCGACACGGAGCCCGCGGAAGACGGATCCCGGGCGACCGACGGGACTCCGGAAGCGGAGCCCGCGTCGACCGACGCCGACGGCGCTCCCGGAGACGAGGACGACATCGAGGCCCTCCGCGAGCGCGTCGAGTCCGAGTACGACTTCGACGACTTCGGCCCGTCGGACATGGCCCAGATGAGCGCCGAGGAGTGGGACGCCGCCTTCGACCCCGACACGTGGATCACCGGCGACCGGCTCCTCGACCGGGTCGACGCCGAGCTGAAGTCCCGGATCGCGACCCGCGACGTGTTCGGCGTCTTGGAGCGCGTCCGCGAGGACGGCGAGGAGCGCATCCTCGTCTACTCCGACGAGGGATACGCGATCATCCGCCCCACGGGCGAGGTACGCGGCGAGGGAACCGTGCTTCGGGACATCGAACCGGTCGTCGCCTTGGCGGCGATGGACTCGTACGAGGTGCCAGAGCCGCCGGAGGACTGGTCGCTCCCGCACCCCGACAGCGTTCCGGAGGGTTCGGGCGAGTTCGGCAACCTCGTGATACAGGCGGTCGCCGGGATTCAGGTGCTCGCCGGCGTGGCGCTCCTCGTCGCGACCGCCGCAACGGACCTCGACACGATCGTCGCGCCGGCGATGGGCATCGTGTTCCTGCTCGTTGGGGTGTTCCTGTTCGCGATGGTGGCGAACGCGCGGCTCTCGGACCGGTTCCGATCGGAGGAGTACCGCGACCGTCTGCGAGCGCTCCGCGAGGCGAAGGAGCGGCCCGAGTTCGTCCCGGTTGAGGACGGCGTCGTGACCGGCGAGGACGGCGCTACGATCGACCCCGACCGAGACGAGTAATCCGCCGATTTCGACGGTCTCAGGCCCTACAGACACCTCCGCGTCGGCGGTATCAGTCGGTGGGTTTAAGCGCACCCCGTCCTGAGTGAAACTGTATGAAAAGGCGGGACTTCGTGCGGACGGCCGGCGGCGCGACCGCCGCCGTCGCGGCCTCCGCCGGGGCGACCGGAACGGCGGCTGCACAGGAGGTACAGCCCGATTGGCCGAGCGGGGCGGCCAGCGGAAACGTGGGCTCGTACACCGACGCCCGCGGCCAGGACTCGGTGACCATCTCGGTCGGGGCCGGCAGCAACGGCCTCGCGTTCGACCCGACCCTCGTGTGGGTCGACGAGGGAACGACGATCACCTGGGAGTGGACGGGCAACGGCGGCGACCACAACGTCCAGGCGGTCGATGGCGGCGGCCCGGCCAGCTTCGACAGCGGTGACCCCGTCGGCGAGGAGGGGTACACCTACGAGTACGAGACGTCGAGCGAGGACGCCGGGATCACCCACTACCACTGCGTGCCCCACACCGCGGTCGGCATGCACGGCGGCATTGCCGTCGGCGAGGACGTCGCGACCGTCGAGGTCGGCGGCGGCGCGAACACCGGGTGGCCCGAGGACATCGCCAAGGTCGGCGTTCCGCTCCACGCCCACTGGGTCGGCATCTCCGCGATCCTCGGCATCGGGCTGACGTTCGTGTTCACGTTCTACATGCTCAAGTACGGCGAGTCCGCCCACACGGGTCACGGGGGTGCGAGATGAGCTCCGGCAACTCCTCGTACGGCGACATTCACCGGTACGAACCGGCCCGTGAGAGCACCGCGGCCGCGATCGCGATCGTCCTCCTCACCGTCATCGAGGTCGTGTTCGTCGCGCTTTTCACCTACGGGCTGATGTCCGCGTGGGCGTCGACGGAGGCCGGCAACATGTTCGTCGGGGCGCTTCTCGCCCTCATCTTTATTGATCTCGCGTTCATCCTACTCCTGTACCGGAAAGAGTTCCTTCCGGACGTGATGATCGTGAAGAAACGCCGTCGCAAGTGGGAGGACCTGTACGTCCGCGAGGAGGACAAGGACGGCAAAAGCATCGACACCGGCGGGCTGGCGGACACGCTGAAACGGGCTGTGTACCCGTACTACAAGAAGTGATTCGACAATGAGTCTGAAAAAACAAGACGACATGGACCACAACGCGTGGCTCAAGAGTCAGGACCTCACGGCCATCGAGACGGCGTTCCTGACCACGCTCATCTGGCTGGACAAGCGGCTTCGCATCGTCGACTACCTCGAACTGCTGGAGACGATGTACTACCGCGCGAACCTCCAGATGCCGAAGAGCCACACCGAGCAGTACGACCTCGACAACAAGTTCTGGTACTGGTACCCGCTGTACTCGCTCGGGTCCCTCTCTATCATCGCATACCTGCTCGCGGCGGTCTCCGGCGCGCTGCTCGGGTTCTATTACGCACCGTCGACCGCCGGTGCGGCGGCGCAGGGCGACCCGACGGCGGCGTACGACTCGATGGTGATGATCATGACGGACGTCCAGTTCGGGTTCATGCTCCGGGCGATCCACCGCTGGGCGGCGCAGTTCATGGTGGCGGCGGTGTTCCTCCACATGCTGCGCGTCTACTTCACCGGCGCGTACAAGGAGCCGCGCGAGGTCAACTGGATCCTCGGCGTCGTGCTCATCGC
>NZ_NEWI01000260.1:0-2428 GCF_002135005.1 Halorubrum sp. SD612
CGGTCCGTTCGGGGTCGGCCGCGCCGACCGTGTCGCAGTAGCAGATCCGGTCCGCGCCCGCGTCGAGCCCGGCGCCGAGCAGGCGTTCGAGGTAGTCGAGGTCGGCGCGCGAGCCGTCCTCGCCGAGCACTTCCACCCACAGGCCGTGGTCCTTGGCGTACTCGACGAGTTCGACGGTCGTCTCGACGACCTCGTCGCGGGTCGACCCCACCTTCGTCTCGACGTGCTTGTCGGAGGCCGGGACGACGAGGTTGACGCCGTCGACGCCGCAGTCGAGCGCGTGGTCGACGTCGCGTTTCACCCCGCGGGCGAAGCTCGTCACCGTCGCGTCGAGCCCCTCGTCGGCGACGCGGCGGATCGCCTCGCGCTCGCCTTCGGAGGTGCACGCCGAGCCGGCCTCGATCAGGTGGACGCCGGCGGCGTCGAGCTCGCGGGCGACGTCGACCTTCTCGCCGGGCGTCAGGGAGACGCCGGGCATCTGTTCGCCGTCGCGCAGGGTGGTGTCTAACAGCTGTACCTCGTCGCGGTCGGTGAGTGTGGTTCGGGTCAAAAGGGATTCCGTCGGCTCTGCGGTGGTTTCGGGGTCGGTGCCGCCGCGGGGCGGTCGTGCCCCGGAGTCGTTATCGTCGGAGAATTTCGCGGCCAGCCGCCGCGAGGCGACTTCCTCTATCCTCCGAACGAACGCGTTCGTCTCGCGTCATTCGTACCCGTGCGAACAGTGTACACACGTATAAACTGCCGGGTCGCGTCAGGTATGGCCGAGCGATCCTCGCTGTGATCCGGGTTTCGCTGAGGAATCCTCGCCGCGGTTAGTCGGCGCCCCCTCGATGCGACCGCCGACACCGTTAGGGGATCCCCCTGCGATCGGTCCGCATGGAGCGAGTCGCGATCGACGACGTCGACGTCGTCACGAACCCCATGGACGTCCACGACCTCCGAAAGCCGGTCTCGCGCGCGCTCGGCGCCGACCACGTCGCGATGAACTACTTCGAGCTCGCGCCCGGCGACGCGTTCTCGGGCGGGCTTCACACTCACAACGATCAGGAGGAGATATTCTACGTGCTCGCCGGCACCGCGACGTTCGAGGTCGGGCGCGAGCGCGACGAGGTCGAGGTCGGTCCCGACGAGCTGATCCGCTTTTCGCCCGGCGAGTTCCAGTCCGGGTTCGTGCCCGAGGACGCCGACGAGGAGGTGGTCGCGTGGGCGATCGGCGCCCCGGGCGCGCGCCACGACTGGGACCGGATCGAGTCGATCGTCGAGTGCCGCGGGTGCGGCGGCGAGCGCGTCCACGACACCGAACTCACCGACGCGGGGCGGTTCCGGTTCACCTGTACGGAGTGCGGCACGACCTTTTCCCCCTGAGGACGGCGGGCTGCTCGACGGAAGCGGTCGCGGCCCCGCCCGGCGCTCCTCACCCCAGCAGCGAGCGCAGCGACCGCCGTCGGGTGCCGCACTCGCCGGCGTAGTCGCAGGCGTCACACCGGTCGTCGTCGACGCGCGGCGGCGGCCCGTCGATCGATCGCGCCGCGCGCAGGGCCTCGCGATACGCCGCCTTCTTCCGGAGCGTGAGCCGGACCTCGCGGACGACCCCGACGGCGGGGTACTCGACCAGCGCGCGCTCGACCTCCCGCTCGCGCTCCCACGCGAGCGCCTTCGCGAGCCCGACCGCGCGGACCGCCTGCGGCTCCCACACGCCGTTCTCCGGCGGTTCGCCTGACGACACGAGGGTCGGGATCGGAGCCGGCGCCTGCTCGGAGCCGTCAGTGCCGGCCGCTCCGTCGTCCGGTTCCAGCACCTTGTGAACGGTGCCGTGGCAGTCCTTGCCCGAGAGAAAGCCGCGCTCGCTCGCGGGGTCGACGAGGGAGTCGTACTCCTCGCGCTCGCGCAGCCGGTCCAGATTCCGACGGTAGGCGGCCGGCGACCGGTGGAGCGGCAGCTCCCGGAGCGTCCGGTCCGACGCGTCGACCAACTCGTCGTACCGGAACGCGAGGTCGACGCGCTCGCGCGCCTTCGGCGGGACGCTCCGCTCGTCGTCGCGCCGGACGTAGTAGAGCTGTCGGGGGCAGTACGCCGCGCGGGCCAGATCGCTGAACGGAACGAGGGTCACGCGCCGGGCTGGCCGCGGCTTGGTTTATAAATAGAACTGCGGTGGCGTCGCCGGCGGCTCTGCCACCGGCTGCAAGGGGCGCGTCGCGCCTCCCTGCGTGCCTGCGAGGCCGCATCGCGGCCGAGCCGCGAGGGACCTCCGGTCCCTCTGGAAGCCGGCACGAAGCGCCGGCGACAGCACCGCGCGAGGGACGCGGTGAGCGACGCGGGCGACCGGAGGGAGTCCCGAGCGAACCGCGAGGTTGGGGAGGCGTGAGGTTGCGGTGCTGTGCGGGGCGGGGCTCAAAGGGGCCGCCGCGAGGCGGGGGCAGGGGCAGTAAGG
>NZ_NEWI01000261.1:0-2424 GCF_002135005.1 Halorubrum sp. SD612
CGCTCTCCAGCGACCCGTGTCGGACCTGGAGCTCCTCCTCGACGCGGAGGCTGATCTGGACGGGGTAGTCGTCCGGCTCCGCGGAGAGGTCGCCCATGTTGTGCTGGGCGATCTTCGAGCCGGGGATGCCCGTGATGTACTCCCGGCGGGTGTACGACGGCTTGTCGATCGTCCGATACATAGAGGCGGGTTTGTCAGACATGGCTACTTGTCCGATGTAGCCCGCGCTGCGGCGATAAACCCTTCGATAGCGAGGCGCCTCCGTCGGCCCCTCGGGAGCCAGCGCCGGCGTTCCGCCTCGAATCGCGGTCCGCGTTGGCACGCCGCTCGGGTCACTCTTCCAGTCGCGGCTCACTCTTCTGGGGTCGGTTCGAGCGCGACGTGATCGAACCCGCGGTCCGCGAGACGCTCCGCGGCCCGGTCGGTGACCGACGGCGCGACGAGGACTCCGCGGACGGCGAGAGAGTCGTCTCGGCTGCTCTCGCGGCCTTCAGCGGGCTCCTCGATTCCCAGTTCCTCCCGCAGCGCCCGCACGTATCGCGCGAGCTGTCCCACGGCGTCGGGGCCGACCCGGCGGCGCTTCAGCTCGACGACGACCGGCGTGCCGTCGGCGTCGACGCCGAAGACGTCCATCGGGCCGGCGCTGGAGGGTCGCTCCGTCTCCCGCGGCTCGAACCCCGGCTCGACGAGGTCGGGGCGTTCCAAGATTCGGGTCCGGAGGTCCTCCTCGCTGCCGTGGAGGGTGAGGTCGCGACCGCCCGTCACGGCCATCGCGGAGAGCTGATGGACGTCGGAAAAGCGGACCGTCAGCGTCTCGTCGGGGCCGCTTCGGGTCGAGCGCACGCGGAGTCGCCCCTCGCGCACCGCGGCGCGGTGTTCTGACCCCGGCGGCTGCCAGTTGACCGGCTGGCGCCCCTCGTCGGTGTGGACTAAGGCCGCGCCGTCGGGCTTCAACACGAGTAGCCGGTCGCCGGCGCCCAGGTCCGAGGCGGCGCGGCCCTCGTAGGAGACCGTACAGGTGCCGAAGGCGCTGACGAGGTCGCCGCGCTCGAAGGCGTCCTCCAGCTCCCAGAGGGCCTCGCGGTGGCTCGGGTCGTGGAGGCTCGTGACTGTCACTGAGGTTCGTAGGCGGTTGCGGCTGAAAAAGGGTACGCGCCGGGTCAGTCGCGCTCAGTCGCCGCGCCGCGACACGGCGACGCCGGCGACGAAGAGGACGACGCCGAGCGCGAAGGCGGCGACGCGGAGCGTCGTGTCCGAGACGAGGATTCCGGCCAGAACTGATACGCCGAACCCGGTGTGTAACACCGCGGTCAGGTTCATGGGATCGGTACGGTCGCGCGGCACAAAAACGGGTCGACCCGTTGCCATCGCGCCGATCCAACCGCTTCGTGCGCCCGTTGACGCCGTCACAGCCGCTCACGGCACCGTGTGGATCTGTGAAGCGTGTTCAGTGTCGAAATTCTGTCCTCAGTAGCGTTCGATCTCGACGTCTAGTCGCTCGAAGTCGTCGACGTTTCGGGTCAGGACCGGTTCATCGACGACCTCGGCAGTGGCGGCGATGATCACGTCGCCGTCGCCCACAGGCGTCCCTTCGTTCTGTAGCTCACCTGCGAGTCGGCCGGCCTTCCGCATGACGGCGGTGTCGGCCGGATGGACCGGCTTCGAGGCGAGAATATTCTCGACCTTTTGACGCTCGTCCTCTGACTCGGTCGCTCGGGCGATACCGTAGTACAGCTCGAACAGCGTCATTGAGGAGATGCGCTGCTGGATCAGTTCCGTCTCCAGTTCCCGAGCCTTTTCCACGGCATCCTCGTCTCCGTTCATCAAGTCGATGAGGAACGACGTGTCCAGCAGCACGCTACGCCTCCCGAAGCCGGTCGGCGGTGTCCTCTAGCTCGGCGGCGCGTCGATTACGCCGCTCCTCGACGGCTTCACGGAGCGCGTCGGCTTCGTCGTCGCTCAGAACCCCAGCAAGTTCCAGCAGCGATCGCTCGCCGGCGAGCCGGAGAACGACGTCGGAGAACGTCTCGTCATCTCGCTTGTGAGCGGCGAGCCGGTCGTAGGCCTCCTCGGAGAGGCGGATGCTTTTCGACATGTGCATACGGTTGTATGCAGACTCACAAAGGCTTTTCTCAGGGATCGGCGCTGAACGCTTACGTCCCGTGCTCCCAGCTGCCCATGTACTCGCGCTGCTCGTCGCTGAGGGCGTCGTACTCGACGCCCTCGGCGGCGAGCTTGATGTCCGCGACCTCGCGGTCGAGCTCGTCGGGCACGTCGTGGACGCCGGCGTCGTACGCGTCGCCGTTGGCGGCCAGTTCGCGGACGACGACCGCTTGGACGCCGAAGCTCTGGTCCATCACCTCGACCGGGTGGCCGAGGGCGATGGGCGCGGCGAGGTTGACGAGCCGGCCCTCCGCGATGACG
>NZ_NEWI01000262.1:0-2350 GCF_002135005.1 Halorubrum sp. SD612
GTGTAGTAGTGCTCCTTGATGTGGTCCATGTTCACCGTCTCGGCGACGCCCGGCGTCCGGTAGAGGTCGCGCAGGTACGGCCAGAGGTTGTCGTACTGGTGAACGAACTTCCGGTTACACATGAAGTGGGTGTGGTACACCTGATCGAAGCGGACCAGGGTGGTGAACATACAGATGTCCGCCTCGGTGAGGGAGTCGCCGACGAGGTAGCGCTGGTCCGCCAGGTGGTCGTCGTAGCGGTCGAGCGCGCCGAACAGGTCGTCGATCGCCTCGTCGTAGGCCTCTTGGGAGGTCGCGAACCCGGCGCGGTAGACGCCGTTGTTGATCGGCTCGTAGATGTCGGTGATGACCTCGTCGACGTCCGCGACGGTCGCGTCGTCCTCGTCACCGGGGAGCAGCGAGACGCCGTTGCCGAGGTCCGCGAACGCGGTCGAGAGGATCCGGAGGATCTCGCGCGACTCGTTGTTGACGATGGTCTCCTCCTCGGTGTCCCACAGCACGGGGACGGTCACGCGGCAGGTGGCGTCGGGGTCGGCCTCGACGTACAGCTCGCGGAGGTAGTCGCTGCCGTGGAGCCGGTCGGGGGTACAGCCGTCCTTCTCCGGGCTGAACTGCCAGCCGTCCTCGCCGCGCCACGGGTCGACGACGCTCACGCCGATGGCGTCCTCGAGGCCCAACAGGGAGCGGGCGAGGAGGGTGCGGTGCGCCCACGGGCAGGCGTACGAGACGTACAGGTGGTATCGGCCGGCCTCCGCCTGGAAGCGCTCGTCCGGCTCGGCGTCGACGTGGTCGGGCACGTCGCTGCCCGCCACCCAGTTCCGGAAGGTGGTCTCGCCGCGCTGGAAGGCGCCCTCCTCGTCGGTCGCCTCGTAGGTGTCCGTGCGCCACTCGCCGTTCACGAGCTGATTCATGTCCGTACCGTGGGGTTCGACCCCTATAACGTGGGCGGGGACACGCGTGTCACCCGCCGAACGCGGCATACGATGTCGGATTTTGGTTTTGTTGTTTATAAATAACTGACAGGGCATCGACTGTGACTGCCTCCGAGAGTTCAGCTTCTCATATATAAGTGGTTGAACGCGAGGCGCCGACAAACACCGTCAAAGCTCCAGCCGCTCGCTTACGAACAGTCGATAACGGATTGACGGTGAACAACTCCAAATCCCCAGTCGCTCGCTTAAAAACGGCTGATTACGGATCAGTGGCGAACGCCTCCAAAGCCCCAGCCGCGAGGGCGGCGCACACTCGTTGCGCTCCTCAGTCGCTCGCTTCGCTCGCTCCCTGCGGTGCTTACGTCGTCTGCGCCGCCCTCGCGGCTGCCCCTTTGGGTCCCACCCGACCGCGACCGCACTACCGGAAGACGTTCCTGCTCGCTTCGCTGCGCGGGCTGCGACTTCCGTACTCCCGCTCGCTCCCTCCGGTCGCTCGCGGGACAGCACCTCACGCCTCCCCAACCTCGTCGGCGGCCCTCCGCGTTACTCCGGGCCGCCGACTCCCTCGCGGGCGGCTCGCGCCCTGCGGGCGCTCGCCGGTGCACCACCGCATCGACTTATAAACGAACGCTGCCGTCCCGGTGGCTTTTCGTCGTCGCTCGCGTGTCCCGAGGCATGATCGAGGAAGTCGAGGCCACGCCGTCGGTCGCGGTCGTCGGCGGCGGCGCGGTCGGCGTCACCGCGGCGCACGACCTCGCGGCCCGCGGCGCCGACGTGACGCTGTTCGAGCGCGGCGAGCTGGCGGCCGAGAGCTCCGGGCGCGCGGCGGGGCTGCTCTACGACGCCTACGCCGAGGACGTCGACGCCGCGGTCGGCGCCCGCGCCGTGGAGCGGTTCCGTGCGCTCGATCGAACGCTGCCCGGCTTCTCGTTTTCTCCCTGCCCGTACGTCATCGCGGTCCGCGAGGGCGACCCCGACGCCGACGCCGTCCCGGCGATGGTCGAGCGCATGCGCGAACACGGCCGCGAGGTCTCCGTCGTCGACCCCGAGGCGCTCTGCGAGCGCTTCCCCGCCCTCGTGACCGACGACCCCGCCGTCGCGGCGGTCGCCGAGGGCGCCGGCTGGACCGACCCGCCGAGCTACGTCCGCGCGCTCGGCGAGCGGGCGGTCCGGGAGGGCGTCGCGGTCGAGACCCAAGCCGCGGTCGCGCTCGGCCCGCGGACCGACGCGGGACGGGCGGTTCGGGTCCGCGACGCCGGAGCCGACGAGGGCTCGGCGACCGAGGCGCGCGAGTTCGACGCGGTCGTCGTCGCCGCCGGCGCGCCCACGCGGTCGCTGCTCGCGGACGCCGGCGTCTCGGTCCCGGTCGTCCCCTACCCCGTTCAGGCGCTCGTCGATCCCGGCCCCTCCGCCGGCCC
>NZ_NEWI01000263.1:0-2347 GCF_002135005.1 Halorubrum sp. SD612
GTTTCAGCGTCGCGATGACGGCCGTCCCGAAGACGAACGCCATCCCGCTGCCGACCGCGACGGGCGCCGGGTAGTCCAACATGAGCAGGGCCGGCGTGACGAGGAACGACCCTCCCATGCCGAAGAACCCGAACAGGACGCCGACGACGAGGCCGAACCCGGCGAACAGGGCGAGCATCTCGGGGCTCGTCCCCAGGAAGCCGGGCCCGCTGAGAAGGCTACCGAGCACTCGCGTCACCCCCGACGATGAGGTCCATTAGGTACGGCCCGACGAGCCGTTCGAGGCCGCCGTAGCCCACGTACAGCACGAACGCTTCGAGGAGGATCGCGCCGATAAGCAGGGCGGTCTCCGGGTCCCAGGTGGGTATCTCTAGTCCTGCCATCGACTCTCCCTCCGACTTCCGAACGCGGAAATTCGCTTTTGGCACATTTCTGCTCACTCTCCCCTACCTGCTTCGTGCCTATAACGGTTTTGGGCTGACCGCACAATACTATATTCCGGTAACCTCGGTCGGAGTACCGATAACTTACGGAGAGGTTTTCACGCTCGACGGCCCCGTTCGTCGTCCGCGTTGCGGTCGCCCCACGCCTCCGACCGGACGCCTCCGGCCGCCCGCCTCCGACCGGACGCCTCCGGCCGCCCGCCTTTCGAGTCGAGCGCAACCGTGTTGTCGTCGCCCGCCCAAGGCGTCGACATGCGGGCCCTGTGCGCGACCGACCTGTCGGCCGCCAGCGAGGCGACCATCGAGAACGAGACGTGCCTGGACTGTCTGGGCCGCATCGGCGTTCGGACGATCCACCTCGTCACGGTCGTTCCGGGGAACGTCCACGCCGCGACGCCGGGCGTCGACTTCGAGGCGCGGCGGCGCCGGGGGCTCGACAGGTACCGGGCGGTGATCGAGGCCGCGGGGTTCGACGTCGAGACGCACGTCGTCCGCGGGACGCCGCACCGACGCCTCAACGAAGTCGCCCGGACCGTCCACGCGGACCTCGCGGTCGTCGGTTCGCGCGGACGGAGCCCGCTGGAGAACCGGGTCGTCGGCTCGACCGCGCGCAACCTCGCGCGGACGACCGTCGTCCCGCTGTTAGTCAACCGCGTTGAGCGGGCGGTCGACGACCCGACGGTCCGTCGCGAGCACCTCTTCCGGCGCGTCCTCTTCGCGACGGACTTCTCCGAGCACGCCGCCCGCGCGTTCGACGCGTTCTCGTACCTCCGTCACGCGACCGAGGCGGCGACGCTCGTCCACGTCCGCTCGCCGAAAGACGAGGGCGCGGGCGGCGACGCCGGCGCCGGTCCAGCGGAGCGACTGGCCGAGCGGGCGCGCACCTTGGAAGAGTGGGGGATCGAGACGCGGACGGAGGTCCGGCGGGGCGACCCCGCCGAGGAGATCCTCGACGTCGAAGCGGCGACCTCCCCCTCGACGGTCCTCGTCGGGTCGAAGGGCCGGAGCCGCATCCGGCGGCTCCTGCTCGGGAGCGTCTCCGGGGAGATCGTCGCGCGGGCGGACGGGAACGTCTTCCTCGTCCCGCCGCCGCGAGCGACTTAAAAAAGCAAGTGTCTCGATGAGCAGATCGTCACGCCGCGGTGACGCGATCGCTGCCGTGGCGGCTACTTCAGTAGCTCCTACGGTTTGTTTATAAATGGATGCCAGTGAGCCCCCTGCGAACAGCTCCAATTCCCGGTTGCTCGTTTATAAATAGTTACTGACGGCTCGGCGGCAAACAGCTCCAAAGCCCCAGTCGCTCGCTTATAAATCATCAGTGACGGACCAGCAGGGAACACCTCCAAAGCCCCAGCCGCGAGGACTCGCGCGACTCGCTGTGCGCTTCACTCGGTCGCTCACTGCGCTCGCTCCCTCGTTCCAGTGCTTGCGTCGTCACCAGAACGCTCCGCGTTCTGGTTGGCTCACGAGAGCTCTGCTCTCGTGAACGCCGTGCTTCGTCCTCGCGGCAGCGTGGCGCGACGCGCCACGGGCAGCGAGGGACTGCGTCCCTCGGGCAACCGGGCTTCGCCCGGTGACAGGGCGAGAGCAAAGCTCTCGCTTGAAACCGGACGTAGTCCGGTGACAGCCGGCGGCGGAGCCGCCGGTGACTGCCCCTTTGAGTCCCGCCCGGAACAGCACCGCGACCGCCGGAAGACGGTCCTGCTCGCTCGCTTCGCTCGCTGCGCGGGCTGCGACTTCCGTGCTCCCGCTCGCTCCCTCCGGTCGCTCGCGGGACCGCACCTCACGCCTCCCCAGCCTCGTCGCCGGACTACGTCCGGCTGCAAGCGAGAGCTTCGCTCTCGCCCTGTCAGTCGCTTCCGCTTCGCTCCGGCGACTGACTCCAGCGAGGGACCGCAGGTCCC
>NZ_NEWI01000264.1:0-2334 GCF_002135005.1 Halorubrum sp. SD612
CGCTATCGGGATGAGCAGGCCGACGACCGCCAAGGCGCCAATCGCTATCCAATCGCTCATATAGGTCTCCGTAACGTGCTGGGGTTTGGACCGCCCCCTCATAAGCGTTGAGTCTTGTGCGTCCCCGGGCCTGCGGGCCGGTATCTACGGTTTACGGCGGAAAACGGAAGTACGCCGGTGGCCGCCGACGGAAGCGGGGACCGAACACGTTCCGCTACCGCTCGCGGAACCCGTCGATACCGCGGTCGTGGAGGTCGGCGGAGACGTCCGCGACGCCCCCCTTCTGGTCCTCGTGGAGATCGACCAGCCGCTCCTCGATCGCGTCGTGCTCCCGCGCGAGCACCTGCGCGGCCGACAGCGCCGCGTTGTACGACTTCCCGGCGTCGACGGCGACGATCGGCGCCCCGGTCGGCATCCCGATGACGGAGTCGACCGACTTCTCCTGGACCGGCACGCCGATCACGGGCACCGGGTAGGCGATCGACGCGGTCATGTTCGGCAGGTCGGCGGACTTCCCGCCGGCGCCGGCGATAATCACGTCGAGCCCGCGCTCGGTCGCCGTCTCGCCGTACGCGTACATCAGCTCCGGCGTCCGGTGCGCGGAGACGACGTAGCTCTCGTAGGTGAACCGGGCGTCCGGCGCCTCGGCGAAGCCGGTCTGCTCCGCGAAGCCGAGGTCGTCGAGCGCCGCGTAGGCGTCCTCCATGACGGGCAAGTCCGAGTCGGAGCCCATGACGATCCCCACGTCGGGGGTGGTCGCCGGGTCGGCGTCGGCCGCCGCCTCCGATTCCAGCCGGTCGATCAGGTCGTCCACCGTGGTCATGGACCGAGGTTCGGCGGAGAGCGGTAAGGAAGTGCCGGATGCGGCGACTACGCAGATTAGTGGGTAGCCGGGGGTGCTGTCGCGGTCGAAACCGCCGAAGTCCCATCCCGCACCGCACGGCACCGCAGCCTCACGCCTCCCCAGCCTCGTCTCTGGCCCCTCCGCTTCGCTCCGGGGCCAGCGACTCCCTCGCGCGGTGCCGCTCACGGCCGCCAAGGCGGCCGTTCGCGGGCACGCGCCACCGCAGTTTGTTTATAAACGGTCGTCGACGTTGCCGAGAATCTACGCGTTCCGGAACGTCAGTCCGTCTCTGAGCTCCCGCGCCCGAGAGAGCAGCGCGTCGCGGTCGGTCTCGCCGTCGCCCGGCGAGTCCGCCCCCCGTTCCGTCACCGTCAGGTGGCCCATCTTCCGGAGCGGGTACACGTCGTCTTTGCCGTACCAGTGGAGGTCGGCGTCGGGCGCCGCGAACGCTTCCCTGACGCCGGACAGCGTCGCCATCTCCCGCTCGTCCACGTCGCCGAGCACGTTCGCCGTGACCGCGGGCGCGACGAGGTCGGTCGGGCCGAGCGGCCACCCGAGGACGGCGCGGACGTGGTTCTCGAACTGCGAGGTGCGCGCGCCCTCGATCGTCCAGTGGCCGGAGTTGTGCGGGCGCGGCGCGATCTCGTTCACCGACACCTCGCCCTCCTTCGTCTCGAACAGCTCGATCCCGAAGACGCCGCGCCCGTCGAGGACGTCGAGCACGTCGCGCGCGACCGACTCCGCCTCTGCGACGACCGCGTCGCCGGCCCGGGCCGGGCTGACGCTCTCACGGAGGATCTCCTCGCGGTGAATCGTCTCCGTGACGGGGTAGGTGCGCGTCTCGCCGTCCGCGCCCTTCAGGCCCATCACGGCGATCTCGCGCTCGAAGTCGAGGAGCTCCTCGGCCATCGCGGCGCCGCCGATAGCGTCGAGCGCGTCGGCCGCGTCGTCGACGGTCTCCACCGGGACGTTCCCGCGGCCGTCGTAGCCGCCCTCGCGGGCCTTCAGCATGACGCCGCCGAACTCCTCGACGACGCGTTCGAGCCCGTCCGCGGTCGCGACCGCGACGAACTCGGGGACGGGGATCCCGGCGTCGGCGAGCGCCTCCTTCTGGACGAGCTTGTCCTGTATCGTCTCCAGCGTGGCCGGGTCGGGGTGGACCGGTACGCCGCGCTCCTCGCTCGCGGCCGCGAGGACGTCCGGGTCCGCGAGTTCGATCTCGAAGGTCAGGGCGTCGACGCGGGCGGCGAGCTCGTCGATCGCGTCCGCGTCGTCGAAGTCCGCGACGATCTGGTCGGCCGCGACGGGAGCGGCCGGACAGTCTGGCGTCGGGTCTAACACGACCAGATCGACGCCGAGCGGCGCGGCGGCCTCGGCCAGCATCCGGCCCAGCTGTCCGCCGCCGACGACGCCGAGCGTCGGCCCCGGAAGAGTGATCGACATGTGCGCGTCGGTACTGGACAGAGCTGAATAAGTATTACCAAAGGAAC
>NZ_NEWI01000265.1:0-2320 GCF_002135005.1 Halorubrum sp. SD612
GTGGTGACCCGTAGTGAATATGTTGATCCGAACGCGGCGTCGACCCCGCTCTACTTATAAGAAATCGCCGCCTCGGCGGCCGGAAATCACAGCGAAATCTACCGCCGGATCCGGTCGAGGTCGTCGAGGAACGCCCGCAGCGCCGAGCGCGTCACGTGCGGCATACAGACCACGCGGAGCTCGCTCGCGCCGGTCCGCGACACCTTCCAGCCGGCGTCGCGCAGCGCGGCGAACTCGGACTCGGGCACGTCGGCCGCGACGAGCGGGAGCTCGGGCTCGACGACGTCGTACCCGCGGTCGGCGAGCCCCTCGGCGAGCCACTCGGCGTTGTCGGCCGCGCGCTCGGCCGCCTCGCGGTAGCCGTCGGGCCACAGCGCGTCCATCGCCGCGACCGCGCCCGCGACGCCCGCGCCGCTCCGCGTCCCGGTCAGCGTCGCCTGCGACCGCGTCTCCAAGTAGGGTGTGTCCACCGCGAGCGCGTCGAGCGCGGCGTCCTCGCGGGCCAACAGTCCCCCCGCGGGCACCGGCGCCTGCCCGAACTTGTGGGGATCGATCGTCAGCGTGTCGACCGGCGCGTCGCCGAACGACCACGCGCGGTCGGTGAAGGGGAGGACGAACCCGCCCCACGCGGCGTCGACGTGGAACCGCGCGCCGGCCTCGTCGGCGATCGCCGCCAGCTCCGGGACCGGGTCCACCCGCCCGTACTCCGTGCTGCCGGCGACGCCGACGACGAGCGCGGTCGCGTCGTCGACCGCGGCCGCGACGGCGCCGGCGTCGGCCCGGTAGTCGCCGTCGAGGGGGACCGTCCGCAGCTCCACCCCAAGCAGTTCTGCCGCCTTGTGGAACGAGAAATGCGCGCTGGCGGGCGCGACGACGTTGACCTCGTCTCCGCGCTTCGCACCGTCCTCGCCGTGGCGGTTCCGCGCCGACCGCACCGCCTGGACGTTCGCCTCGGTGCCGCCGGAGGTGACGTACCCCGCGGCGTCGCCGGGGGTCGGGTGGTCCGCGAGCGCCGCGAGCCCCTCGACCGCGCGCGCCTCCAGGTCCGCCACTTCCTCGTAGGTCGCGGGGTCGCCGGGGTTCGTCGCGAGGAACCGCTCGGCGGCCGCGCGGGCGTCCGAGTGCGGCTCGGTGCACATCGAGGAGAGCACCCGGTCGAACGACTGCGGCTCCGGTTCCGGCTGTCGCATCTGCCCGTTATTGCCGGGGACGGCTCTTACCCGTTCCGCTCTCGATCCGTCGAGGGACCTCGATTCCGGCGGCCTCAGCGGACCGAATCCAGCAGGAGGCGCTGCTCGGTCCGCTTCACCTCGTGTTGGACGTCGCGCACCGCGTCGATGTTCGCGGAGATGGAGGAGACCCCCTTCTCGACGAGGAACTCGACCATCTCGGGCTTCGAGCCGGCCTGTCCGCAGATGCTGGTGTCGACGCCGAGCTCGCGGCACGTCTCGATCGTGTCGCCGATGAGCCGCAACACCGCGGGGTGGAGCTCGTCGAACCGGTCGGCGACGTGCTCGTTGTTGCGGTCGACCGCGAGCGTGTACTGGGTGAGGTCGTTGGTGCCGAAGGAGGCGAAGTCGATGCCGGCGTTCGCCAGGTCCTCGATCTGGAGCGCGCTGGCGGGCGTCTCGATCATCACGCCCCAGCGGTGCGTCTCGGGGTCGATCCCGGCCTTACGCATGTGTCGCTTGATCCCCTCGACGTCGCTCGCGTCGTTGACGAGGGGGAACATCACCTCCAGGTTGTCGTACCCCATGTCGTAGAGGCGCGCGAACGCGGCCAGCTCCTGCCGGAACGGCTCGGGCTTGTCGAGGCTCCGGCGGACCCCGCGCCAGCCGAGCATCGGGTTGTGTTCGGCGGGCTCGCCCTCCCCGCCCTCGAGCTCGCGGAACTCGTCGGTGGGCGCGTCGATGGTTCGCACGCGGACCGGTCTGGGGTAGAACTCGTCGGCGACGCGCCGGACGCCCTCGATGAGCTCGTCCTGATAGGCGCGGGCGCCGTGGTCGGCGATGTACGTCTCGGGCGTCTTCCCGAGGGAGAGGACCATGTGTTCGATCCGGAGCAGCCCGACGCCGTCGGCGCCGGTCGCCGCGGCGCGCTCGGCCGCCTCCGGGATCGAGACGTTCACCTTCACCTCCGTCGCCGTCATCGGCTTGACGGGGGTCTCGGGGCGCGCCGCCTCCACCGGCTCGAACTCCTCGCCGGGCTCGGCGGACGCCGACTCGCCCGCCCGGATCGTCCCCTTGTCGCCGTCGACGGTTACCTGCTGGCCGTCACCGAGGACGCGGTTCCCGTCCCCCTTCCCGGCCCCCGCGGGGCC
>NZ_NEWI01000266.1:0-2318 GCF_002135005.1 Halorubrum sp. SD612
GCCCGGGGGCGAGACGAGGATGGTGCCCGCTATCGCGGCCTCCTCGCGGCGTACCGCGTCGGCCGCGGCGGCCGCCGTCTCCGTGCCGGCGTCGACCTCCAGCACGTCGACGTCGACCTGGTACCCCTCCCGGGCCCGCTCCCGAAACTCCGCCGCGCGTGGATGCATGCGATCCGACCCGCGTCCCGCCGGTATCAAGCTCCCGGAGGCGGTGAAAATACGCCCGCGAGCCGGCGGTGGGGACCGCGCGTCAGCGGGTGCGCAGCTCGTCTTTGTCCTTGATCACGCGAGCGTCGCCCTCGCCGGACGTGACCTCGTTGACGAGGTCGTAGAGGTCGTTCTGGAGGCCCGCCGGGAAGGTGAGCACGCCGACCCACGAGCCGTCGTTCTGCCACTCCTCGCGTTCGAGGTCGCCGAACTCCCTGATCTGCGCCTGTCCGGACCCGGCGTAGTCGGCGGGCAGCTGGACCGCCATCGTCACCTCCTCGAACCGGATCGGGATGACGGGGCGGAGCGCGTCTAACGCGTCGTCGACCTGGTTCTCCACCGGCTCCATCGGGTCGACCTGGAACCCCGCCTCCTCCAGGGCGCGCTCGATCCGCTCGGGCGGGTGCGGCGAGTCGTCCATCTGCGGGTTCACGGCGTTGCGCGTGATGGTGGTCACCAGCTGGTTGTGCTTCCGCTCTTGCATCTCCGCGCGCTGCTCGGCGGTGATCTGGATCTCACCGCGCTCGACGACCTCCGGGATGATCGCGAGCGGGTCCGTGGTGCCGAACACGGTCTCCAAGTCCTCTTCGGCGGGCCGGTCCCCCCGCGAGGCGTTCTCGAAGACGTCCTCGGCGGCGATGACCTCCTCCAGGTCGCCGTCGAACTCCCCGCGCTTGATCGCGAGCGCGGCGTCGGGGTCGATCAGGACTTCGAAGCGCTCCCCGTGCGACTCCAGTCGGGCCGTCACGGCCTCGTCGAGCGATATCATACCGAACGGTACCACCCCCGCGGGCAAAAAGCCTCCCGCCGTCCCCGGTCTCGCGGGGAACCGTGGCGTCCGGGCGTCGCGCCGCCGCTATCCCCCGATCATCCGCCCGCGGTCGGCCGCTCGTCGTCCCAGTCGGCGCGGCAGGGCTCCGAACAGAAGTGCCGGTGGACGACGTCGCCGCCGTCGACCCACGTGACCGTTCGGTGCCCGGTCCCCAGCGCCGGCTCGCCGCACGTCGCGCAGCTCGGTGCGGACTCCTCGTCGACGTCCTCCTCGAGCTCCGAGGTCGGATCCACCATACCACCCCGTACTTCCGGGGACACTTGAACCCGCGAAGGGCGGCAGTTCTGGCCGCGGCGGTCGCGACGCGCCGCCGGTGGATCGTCGCGGCCGCCGTCGGCTCCGCGGGCCCTCCCGAGCGTTACCGCCGCGTCCGGGCGTCGCGGTCGGTCGCCTTCCGGGAGGGGTGTTTGACCGTGATCTCCCGGTCGGCGCTCGGCCCGACGACGGTGCGCTCCCGGCCGTCGGGCCACCGCACGTCGACGCGCAGCGGCTCCGCGCCGCCCAGCCCGAAGTGCGCGGCCGGTTCCGTCTGGCAGAGGCAGCCGCCGCCCGCGTCGACCGTCCGCCGCTGTACGCCCTCGTCGGTCTCCAGTCTGACGACTGCGCCCCGCGCCGGCGCGCCGTGTCGCGTCGTCGGGCGCACGCGGAGCCACCCGGTGTCCGACGCGCTCGGGTCGGCGTAGGCCGTCACCGGCTGCGCGGCGACCTCGCCGTGGACGACGAGGAGCTCGAGCGCGCCGTCGCCGTCGAGGTCGGCCGCGACCGCGCCGGTGCCGAACCCGTCCGGCTCCGCGGCCGCACCGGGGTCGACGGCCTCCCACGCCGGCGGCCCGCCGGGGCGGTCCACGCGCTCGAACAGTCGGTTCTCGGCGTCGCAGACGTTGAAGAAGAGCTCCTCGCGCCCGTCGTTGTCGAAGTCCGCGGCGACCACCGTCCGGACCGCTCCGACGTCGCGGAGCGCCGGCGGGGCCACGTCGTCGTATCCCCCGCCGGGCGAACAGCGCAGGAGGCGGCTCGGCGCCGACTCGTTGCCGACCGCGAGCGCGAACGTCCCCCCTTCGTCGACGAGCGCGGCGCCGCGCGTGTCGCCGCCGGGGTCGGAGAGGTCGGGGCCGCCGTCCGTGCGGTCGTAGTGGCCGTCGCGGTTGCTGAACAGGCGGTTCGGACCGCCCTCGACGCCCGCGAACAGGTCGCCCTCGCGGGAGCGGTACGGGACCGCGAGCAGCGACCGACAGCCCCCCTCGACCTCCAGGCCGACCGCCTCGGCCATGTCCGTGAC
>NZ_NEWI01000267.1:0-2310 GCF_002135005.1 Halorubrum sp. SD612
CCTCCTCGGTGTCCGGCCCGACCGTCTCGCTCGACGTCGACTGCCGGAACGAGCCGACGACCTCGGTGAACGCCGTCGCGGAGGTCGGGCCGGACACCGAGGAGGCGGTGTACCTCACCGCGCACGTCGACGCCCACGACGTGAGCGACGGCGCCAACGACAACGGGGCCGGGTCGGCGCTCGTCGCGGAGGTCGGCCGCCTGCTCGCGACGGTCGAGGGCGACCTCGACACGCGGGTGCGCCTCGTCACCTTCGGCTCGGAGGAGATCGGGCTGTGGGGGGCGTACCACGCCGCGGAGACGACCCCGAAGGAGGCGATAGCCTGCGTGGTCAACCTCGACGGCGCCTGTAGCTCGCGGGACCTCCGCGTCGGGACGAACGGGTTCGACGGGATGCGGACGGTGTTCGAGGCCGTCGCGGACGCGTTCGACGCGCCCCTGACGACCGGGGAGACGATCTCGCCGCACGGCGACCAGTGGGCGTTCGTTCAGGAGGGGATCCCGGCCGTGATGGCCTCGACGACGAGCGACCAGTCGGGACGCGGCTGGGGCCACACCCACGCGGACACCCTGGACAAGCTCGACTCCCGCGACCTCCGCGAGGTGGCGACGCTCGTCGCGGCGGCGGTCTACCGGTTCGCGACCGGGGAGGTCGAGGTCGAACACCGCTCGCGGGAGTCGATCCGCGACGCCATCGACGAGGGGTACGTCGAGGAGCTGAAGACCGGCGGGCGGTGGCCCTACGAGGGGTGACCGAGGGACTGGGCCGCGGCCGCCGCGGCCGCCGACCGGGCCCGCCTCGCTCAGCGGCGGCCGGGCGCGCGTGCGACGATCGACCGTCGACCGCTACTGGGCGAGTAGCCCGCCGTCGACGACTATCGGCTGCCCCATCACGTACGAGGCGTCCTCGGAGCAGAGCCAGACGACGGTGTCGGCTATCTCGCGGGGGTCGCCGAGACGCCCCGCGGGGATGGCCGCGGTGATGCGGTCCATCTCCTCGGCGTTGTCCTCGCCCGCCTGCTGGACCATCGGCGTGTCGATGACCCCGGGACAGACGGCGTTGAAGCGGATGCCGTCGTCGGCGTAGTCGACCGTCGCCCGTCGGGTCAGTCCGATAACGCCGTGTTTGCTGGCGGCGTAGTGCGCGCTCCCGTTCGCGCTCACGCCGGCGACCGAGGAGGTGTTGACGACGGCACCGCCGCCGCGCTCGATCATCACCGGGATCTCGGCTTTCAGACAGCGCCGGACCCCCTTCAGGTTCACGTCGATCATTCGGTCCCACTCCGCCTCGTCGTACTCCGCGAGGCGGGTCCCCTCGTCCGCGATGCCGGCGTTGTTGTGTGCGAAGTCCAACCCGTCGTACTCGTCGAGGGCCGTCCGCACCATCGCGGCGACGTCGTCGGAGTCCGTGACGTCCGTCTCGACGAACGTCGCCTCGCCGCCGTCGTTCTCGATCAGCTCGACCGTCTCGCGGCCGCCGTCCCCGTCGACGTCGGCGACGACGACACTCGACCCCGCCTCGGCGAACCGGCGAGACGACTGTCGGCCGATCCCCGATCCACCGCCGGTGACCACGGCGACTCCGCCTTGTATTCCGTTCATGATGTCATCCGTCACGCCGTGAGGCGTGAACTGTTATCTATTCACTATTATTCGACGCGAGGGAAGCCGGTCGCTACAGCGGCAAAGAGTTAAGCCGGGTTCCGCTGAGCGTTGCCCATGGACTCCCGCCGGAACCTCTACGTGGCCGCGTTCATCGGGGCGTCGCTGTCGTACGTCTTCAACGTCCTCGCTTTCACCGGAGCGTTTGACGTGTTTCGGTGGTTCGTGTTCGCCGCCCTCTTCCTCGGACTCACGTACGGGTTCGAGAGGTTCATCGGGTGGCAGACCGACTCGGCTTGACGCGGGGCGCGATCTCCCGGCCGCTTCTCGGGCGCGGGCCGAGGGCGGGCGGACCGCCGACTGCGCGTTTCGCGTTCGGCACCCGCTTCGCGGCGATGGCGGAGGACGTCGACGCGGCGACCGGCGCCGACCGAGCGCGGCGCGGCGGCTCACGGACCGCTCGCCGGTCCGGCGCGCGATTCACTCCTCGTCGGACCCGTCGCAGACGCCGGGCGGGAGCGACTCGGGGGCGTCGCCGTCGCCGTCGAGGCCGGCGTACGCGTCGTCGATGAGCCGGGCCAGCTGCGTCTCGGGGCTCACGCCGCGGGCGGCGGCGAGGGCCGCGAGGCGCTCGTACTGCTCGTCCGGCACGGACACCGTTCCCTCGTCCATGCGCGGCGCTCCGTCCCGAAGCTACAAAAGCGTTGGT
>NZ_NEWI01000268.1:0-2305 GCF_002135005.1 Halorubrum sp. SD612
GTAGATCGACGGCGGACACCTCCAAAGCCCCAGCCGCAAGGGCGGCGTACGCTCGCTGCGCTCCTCAGTCGCTCACTCCGTTCGCTCCTTGCGGTGCTTGCGTCGCCTACGCCGCCCTTGCGGCTGCCCCTTTGAGTCCCGCCCCGCACAGCAACCGCGCCTCACGCCTCCCCAGCCTCGTCGCTGGCGGCTAACGCCGCCAGCGACTCCCTCGCGCGGTGCTCCTCGCGGCCGCCGATGGCGGCCGCTCGCAGGCACGCGCCACCGCGGATCTATCTATAAATCGTAGGCTTTGGTGGACGACTGAGTCCCGTCGTTTCAGAACTCGAAGCCGACCGCGTCGCGGCTCGGGCGGAGCGGGCTCTTCGGGTACGGGGGCTCGGCGTCGGGGTCGTTGTACGCCCGCGGCGCCACGTCGTTCGGCCCGTCCGGGTAACAGAGCGCGGCGAGCGTCTGGATCGCCGTGCGGCCGCTCGCGAGCTCGAACTGCCCGCCGCCGTACAGCTCGATCCCCTCGCGCTCGCAGTAGGCGATCGTCTCGAACAGCGATTCGAGCGTGCCGAACCGCGAGGGCTTGACGTTACACCACCCCGGCTCGACCGGGAGCGACTCGAGGCTCTCGACGCCGTCGATCGGGTAGTCGAAGGCGAGCCGGTCGGCCTGCGGCTCGACGAGCGCCCCCGTGGCGGGGGTGAACGCCGGATCCTCCACGACCGCGGCCGGGAACGCCGCGAACACGTCGCGGTACAGCTCCGGGTCGGGCTCGACGTCGACCTCCGTCCCCTCGTACCACCCCTTCAGGTCGAGGACGCGCACGGCGTCGGTCTTCCGGAGGGCCTCGAACGCCGCCTCGGGCCACTCGGGAGTCGGGTCCAGCTTGAACTCCAGGTCGGGGTCGCGGGCGAGCAGCGCCTCGACGCGGTCGGTCGACGGCGGGTCGCCGAGCCGCGTCGAGACGACGAACCGGAGCGGCTCCGGGTCGATCCGGAGCGCGTCGCCCAGGGACTCCCCGCGCTGGCGGAGCGCGAGGTCGAGCGCCGCGCTCTCGACCGCCCACCGGCGGTAGTTGCGTGCGGTCTCGTTCGCCGGCGGGGTCCCGTGAAAGAGGTCTATCTCGTCGAGCCGGTCGGAGAGGCCGTCGATCGTCCACTCCCCCTCGATATCTATCGGATCGGTGCCGGCGAGCGCGTCGTGGTCGGCGGTCTCGTAGGTCACGTCTTCCCCTCTGCCGACGACGCCGTCCCCGGAGAGCCGGTACTCCGTGGTCGTCCGCTCGAAGCCGCTCGTCGTGTTCGCGACGTGTCGCCGGCGGTCGACGGACTCGATCGTCACCGGGAGGTCGGCGATCCGCTGGTAGAGGCTCATGGGCGAACGGACGCGGCGCGGCGACTTAAATCGGGGCGCGTCACGCGGCGGAACGCGTCACGCGGCGGGGCCGGAGTCGCGCTCGCGGCCGGACGCGCGGTCGCGGAGCGTCGCGATCCGCGTGCCGAGCGCCCAGAACAGCGGGACGACGGTGAGCGCGACCGCGCCCGCGGCCGCGACCTGGAGGACCGTGGTGGTGAACCACGGCGCGCCGTCCGCGTACGGCAGCGAGGTGTGGGTCACCTCGCCGATCACGGGCACGAAGTAGTCCATCAGCAGGTCGACGGTGTACCACGCGGTCGCGATCGCCACCGCGCGCAGCGGGAAGTCGGTGATCCGGTGGAGGACGAACGCCTGGACGACCATCGCGAGGTGGCTCACGAGCAGGAACGCGTACAGGGCCGGGCCGTTGACCGCGAGGAACTCCGGCCAGAAGACGACGAGGACGTACGGCGTCCACAGGCCGAGCTTGATATTGCCGAAGAATGCCAGCGCCGCGAGCGTGTCGCTCGACCGGCCGAGCGCCCACGCGCCGAGCGCGAGCGCGATGAGCAGCGTCGCCCCCGGGCTGTCCGGGATGAAGATCCACATCTCGGCCGGGAGGGCCCGAAACTGGAACCGGTAGTACCAGAAGCCGAACGCGGTGCCGACGAGGTTGATCGCGACGATAACCCACGCGAACCGGAAGGCGACGTCCTCCAGCCGTTTCGGGAGGGGGGCGACCCACCGCGGGAGCGACTCGCGGTCCGGCGGATCGCGTCCGAGGGCGCCGACGATGTCCATACCGCCGGCTCGGACCGGGCGGCCAAAGCCGTGGCGGTCCCGGCGGGCGCCACGCGACGCGCGCGCTCCGGCGCACCGGGCCGCCACCGCCCACCCGGCCGCGACGTCTAGGGCGCTGGGCGCACGGCGGCAGGCCTGGGGTATGCGCCGGCCGACG
>NZ_NEWI01000269.1:0-2295 GCF_002135005.1 Halorubrum sp. SD612
TCGCGAACGTCCCCGAGATCGAAGACGAGATCGAGCTCGCGGTGCGGGAGGCCGCCCGCGAGCTGAAGTCGTTCCTCAGCAAGCGGCGCTCGATGCAGCAGCGCCGGGAGAAACAGGACGTGCTCGGCCGGATCCTCCCCGAGATGGCCGACAAGGTGAGCGAGGTGACCGGCCGACCGCGCCCCGACATCGACGGGGCCTTAGCGCGGATCATGAACAACGTCAGCGTCGGGCGCGAGGTGAACGGCGAGACGGTGACGCTCGTCGTCGAGAACCACTCGGACGTGAACGAACAGCTCGAGATCACGGACATCGTCTCGGCGGAGCCGACCGACCTCTCCGACGGGACCGTGGTGGACATGGACGGCGAGTGGTTCGTCCAGTGGAAGCCCGAGGTGCCCTCGGGCGACGAGCGGGAACTGACGTACGCGGTCGACGGCGACCCCGAGTTCGAGGTCAGCGTCGGCGGCGTGGAGACGGAG
The DNA here is from genome assembly GCF_002135005.1 of Halorubrum sp. SD612. Classification (NCBI taxonomy): domain Archaea; kingdom Methanobacteriati; phylum Methanobacteriota; class Halobacteria; order Halobacteriales; family Haloferacaceae; genus Halorubrum; species Halorubrum sp. SD612. Next base: position 483 of record NZ_NEWI01000269.1, read on the forward strand.
AAACTCACGGTGAACGACCAATGACGACCGAAAGCGACGCACGAGACGAGCTGATCGACCTGGCCGCTGACTTCTACGACCAGTTCGCGGCGGGCGACATTCCGGAGATGGAGTTGCCGACGCGAACGAAGAGTAACATCCAGTACGACACCGAAAGCGGCGTCTGGACCTACGGCGACCGCACCTCGACGCGGAGCGCCAACTCGGTTCGGGGGGCCCGCAAGCTGTTGAAGGCCGCGTACACGATCGAGTTCCTCGCGAACCAGCTCGACGAGGACCGCTCGTCGACCCTGCGTGAGCTGTACTACCTCTCCGAGTCGTGGGACAACGACGAGGCGCAGTTCTCCTCGCAGGACGAGTCGAACGACCTCGTCGAGGACTTGGAGATCGTCACGGGCGTCACCCGCGAGGACTTCCACATGCGCCCCGAGGAGTCGGGCGCGACCCTGATGGGACCGCTCCTCATCCGCGAACAGACGCGACGCGGGGAACGCGAGATACACTGTCAGGAGGACGTCGGCGCCGGCGGCTATCAGATCCCGAACAACCCGGACATGATCGAGTTTCTCGACGACGACATCGACTTCGCGCTCGCGGTCGAGACCGGCGGGATGCGCGATCGACTCGTCGAGAACGGGTTCGACGAGGACTACAACTGCCTCGTTATCCATTTGAAAGGCCAGCCGGCGCGAGCGACTCGCCGGATCACCAAACGCGTCCACGACGAACTGGACGTGCCGATCGCCGTCTTCGCCGACGGCGACCCCTGGTCCTACCGCATCTACGGCTCCGTCGCGTACGGCTCGATCAAGTCCGCGCACCTCTCGAAGTACCTCGCGACCCCGGAGGCGCGGTTCATCGGGATCCAGCCCGAGGACATCGTCGAGTACGACCTCCCCTCGGACCCGCTCTCTGACTCGGACGTGAACGCCCTAGAGTCCGAGCTGGAGGACCCGCGGTTCCAGACCGACTACTGGGAGGAGCAGATCGAGCTCCAGCTCGACATCGGGAAGAAGTCCGAACAGCAGTCGCTCGCGAGCCGCGGGCTCGACTTCGTCACCGACACGTACCTCCCCGAGCGCCTCGGGGAGATGGGCGTTATCTGATCGGCGTCGCCGGCGCGGGGCGCCTGAACGGCGCTACTCGTCTACGCCGTCGAGTTCGCCGACCGCGCGCCGCTCGCCGTCGGCGTCGCCGTTCGCGTATTTATAAACGACGCCGTCTTCCTCGTCGGCGGTCGCGTTGTGCGACCCGTCGCAGAGCGGCTTCGAGTCGGAGAGGCCGCACTGACAGACGTAGATGAGCCCGTCGTCGCCCTTGTCGTCGTCGTCGAGCACCGCCGGCCCCCGCTCCTCGTGCGTGACTTCTCTTGCCATGGGAGACGATTCGGCGCGAGGCTAAAACCGGTTGGGGCGGGGTGACCCGGCGGGCTCCGCGCCGACGCGTCGCCGCGGCCTCCGCGACCGCCGCAACCCCCTTGCCCGTGGGGCGCGTATCGACGGTATGAGCGAGACCGACGAGCGCGACCCGAGCGAGCTTACCGACGAGGAGTGGCGCGAGCGGCTCTCCGAGGAGGAGTACCGCGTCCTCCGCGAGAGCGGCACGGAGGCGAAGTTCTCCGGCGAGTACGTCGACCACCACCCCGACGACGGGGAGTACCGCTGTCGGGCCTGCGGCACCGTCCTCTTCGAGGCCGAGACGAAGTACGAGTCCGGCTGCGGCTGGCCCGCCTTCTACGCCGCCGAGGAGGAGTCCGTGACGACGACGATAGACACCAGCCACGGGATGCGCCGCACCGAGGTCCGGTGCGCGA
>NZ_NEWI01000026.1:0-26202 GCF_002135005.1 Halorubrum sp. SD612
ACTCAAAGGGGCAGTCGCGAGGCCGCCGTAGGCGACGCAAGCACCGGAGCGAGGGAGCGGAGCGACCGAGTGAGGAGCACAGCGAGCGTACTGCGGCCTCGCGACTGGGGCTTTGGAGGTGTTCACCGCCAAGTCACCGAAGGCGTCCACGATCGACCCGCCGACCGCGTCGGGCGGGTGGTCGTCGTCTCGCGCGATCCGACGATTTGAAACGCTCACCTCGGCAACCGTCTCGTAATGAGTCTCGTCGTTACCGACACCCTGGAAGACGAGCGCGTCGAGTTCACGGCCGACGGCGACGTCACGCTGTACGTCTGCGGCCTGACGGTGTCGGACGACCCGCACCTCGGGCACGCCCGCCTGTGGTTCCACGCGGACGTGCTCCACCGGTGGCTCGAACACCTCGGCTACGACGTACGCCACGTCGAGAACGTCACCGACGTCAACGAGAAGATCACGGCCCGCGTCGGCGAGCGCGACGACTGGACCGAGGAACGCGACGTGGCCGAGGCGTTCACCGCCACGACGTTCGACGCGATGCGCGGACTCAACCTCAGGCGGGCGGAGGTGTACCCCCGCGTCACCGAGCACGTGCCGGAGATCGTCGACCTCGTCGAGACCCTGATCGAGGAGGGGTACGCCTACGAGTCGAACGGCTCCGTCTACTTCGACGTGACCCGCTTCGACGAGTACGGGAAGCTCTCGAATCAGGAGTTAGACGCGCTCGAAGCGCAGGGCGAGCCGGACGAGCGCTCGGAGAAGCGGAATCCCGCCGACTTCGCGCTGTGGAAGGCCGACGGCGTGAGCGAGACCGCGGCGCGCGAACACGCGAAACACGACCACGGCGCGGAGACGCCCGAGGGCGAGACGTGGGCGTCGCCGTGGAGCGAGGGGCGGCCCGGGTGGCACGTGGAGTGCTCGGCGATGTCGACGACGCACCTCGGGGACACTCTCGACATCCACATGGGCGGGCGCGACCTCGTCTTCCCGCACCACGAGAACGAGATCGCGCAGTCCGAGGCGGCGACCGGCGAGGCGTTCGCGCGCCACTGGCTCCACGTCGGCCTGCTGGAGATGGACGGCGAGAAGATGTCCTCGTCGATCGGAAACTTCTGGACCGTTCCGGACGCCCTCGACGAACTCGGCGTCAACGTCGTCCGCACGTTCTACGCCGGCGCCGCCTACCGCTCCGAGCAGGCGCTCACCGAGGAGACGATCGGGGAGGCCGAGGAGCGCTGGGAGCGGCTCTCCCGCACGTACGACCGCGCCGTCGAGGCGCTCGACTCGACCGAGGCCCGAGCGAAAGCCGAGGACGCCGACCTCCGCGGCGCGGTCGAGGCCGCCCGTGACGACTTCGCGGCCGCGATGAACGACGACCTCAATCTCCGAGAGGCGACCGCGGCGCTCCTCGATCTCACCGACGCGGTGAACCGACACGTGGACGCGGTCGACGAGGGGAACGATGACGGGAACGAGACCCGTGACGTAGACGCCGCCTACGACTACCGGGGCCTCCGCGAGGCGGTCGAAGCGTTCGAAGAGCTCGGCGGCGACGTGTTGGGCCTCCAGTTCGAGTCGCCGAGCGACGGCGACGTCGACCTCGCCGGCGAGCTGGTCGAACTCGTGTTGAACGTCCGTGAGGCCGAGCGCGAGGCGGGCAACTACGAGCGCGCGGACGAGCTCCGCGACGCGCTCGGCGAGGTCGGCGTCGAGATCGAGGACGGCCCGGACGGCGCGACGTACCGGTTCGAGTAATACGGAACCGCGCGTTTCACCGGGGGGATAGTCAGTGTGGCGATAGCGGTGGGTGGCTCGGTCGCTCGTTTATAAACAGCTGCCGACGGAACCGCGGATAACATCTCCAAAGCCCCAGTCGTGAGGGCTCGCGCGGCTCGCTGTGTCCCTCGGTCGGTCGCTACCGCCCCTCCGCTGCGGTGTCGCCGGTGGCTTCGCCGCCGGCTTCCCGCGGCGGGTAGCGCCCCGCTACTTGCGTCTCCGTGCTTCGCACTCAGGGCTGCCCCTTTGAGTCCCGCACCGCACAGTACCGCACCTCGCGCCTCCCCAGCCTCGTCGCTGGCGCCCTCCGCTTCGCTCCGGGAACCAGCGACTCCAACGAGGGACCGAAGGTCCCTCTGGCAGCCGGCGCGTGGCGCCGGCGACCTCGCACGCGCTCCTCACAGCCGCCGTAGGCGGCCGCTCGGAGGCGCGCGCCACCGTACCGCCGCGTTCATCGATAAATAGTCGCCACCGTTAGGTCTGGTCGTTTAAATAACGGACTCAGCTTTGAACGCTGAGTATCTAACACTTAATCGACCGAAAATGGCGGCTGAGACGGTGTGAGCATGGAAAAGAGAGTTCAGCCGCAGACGCTCTACTCTCCACTAGAGGTTCAAACGCCGTGAGCGCTGCCTTCATCATCCTCTGTGAATCACTCTCCAGTTCGGCCGATACCGTAGACTCCTCGTAGAACGTCTTTTCCTCCGATTTCGGGCCAAATAGTGTCAACACGACAACGTTCAAAGCTGAGTAACGGAGCAACGGGTCGCAGTCTTCCGAAGTTCAGGTCTCAGTCGAGCACGTGCTCGGTGTCGTACGATCCGAGCACCTTCACCCACCCCTTGTCCGCGATGGTCTCGACGTCGTCGACCGCCTTCGCCATGTGGTCCTCGTAGAGCCCGGCGTCCACGTCGAAGTGGAACAGGTAGTCGCCGAGGCGCTCGCCGCTCGGGCGCGACTCGATCCGCGAGAGGTTGAGGTTGCGGTCGGCGAACGCCTCCAGCAGCTCCAGCAGGAGGCCGGGGTAGTTCGCGTTCGGGTAGACGATCAGCGTGGTCTTCCCGCCGGCGTCGGCCCTCGCGGACTCGGGCGCGACGACGAGGAACCGCGTCGCGTTCGACGTCCGGTCCTGGATGTCTTCCGCGAGGATAGAGAGGTCGTTGCCGGCGTTGTCCGGGTGCCCGATCCCGGCGACGCGGGCGTCCTCGCGGGCACGCTCGACGCCGCGGGCCGTGGAAGCGACCGCTTCGAGGCCGGTGTCCGGGTAGTTCGACTCCAGCCAGTTGCGACACTGCGCGAGCGCCTGCGAGTGGCTCGCGACGACCTCGAACGAGTCGTCCTGCGCGAGGAGGGCGTGCCGGATCGGGGTGACGACCTCGCGGGTGACGGAGACGTCGTAGTCGGAGAGCGCGTCGAGGCTCTCCGTGACGGAGCCCTCGATGCTGTTCTCGATGGGGACGACGCCGCGCTCGAACTCGCCGTCCGCGACGGCGTCGACGATCGCGGTGACCGACTCCCGGAACGACACCTCGGCGGCGACGGCGCGCGCGGCGCGGTGCGAGTACGTGCCGGCGGGACCCAACGTGACGGCGTTCATTGCCCCACCGTTTCAGGGGAGCCGAGAAAAGCCTGCGGGGCGCGGCGATGTTTCCGGTGCGTCCGATCGGGGTCGGGCTACGGAGCCGGTCACTCCTCGGCCGATTCGGTCGGCACGCCGCCGAGGTTCCCCTCGTTGTCGAACAGCTTGGCGCGGAGGAAGCGCGCCCGGTACCGGTTCGCTCCCTCCTTCGTGTCCGCCTCGCGGATCTCGTCGGTCCGGCCGTCCGCGACCGCGTCGATGATGTCCTCGACCTGCTCCTTCTCGCTCGGGGTCAGGTCGAACTCGTACGTCCGCGGCTGCTCGCTCTCCAGTCGCGTCCACTTCCGCGCGGCCGACACCACGACTGAACACGGCTCGCGGCAGGGGAACGCGCCGTCGCCGCCGTCGACGTCGAGGTCCGTCTCGTCGTCGTACTGCCACTCGCGGCGCTTGAGACACTGCGAGTCGTCGCAACAGGCCTCCGCCACCCAGTTGACGTGCTCGTACCCCTCACCGCGGTCCCACGTCTTCACGACGCCGTAGATGCCCGACTGGCGCTCCATCGTCTCGCGCCAGTGAGTCACGTCGAGCTCCCCCTCGCGCTCGCGGTGCCAGTTGGCGACGGTCGCGGGGTAGATCGTCTCGACCGCCTCGTAGAGGTCGCGCGGGCCGAGGTCGGGGAACACCCAGCCGCCAGCGAGCGACGGGGCCGTCTTGAGCGGGCGGTACCGCCCCTGTTCGTCGAACGTCACCAGATCGCGGGCGTTGAGCGGGTCGTCGTACGCGTCCAGATCGTCGACCGGGACGCCGGCGTCGTCGGCGTGGCGCACGTCGTAGCGGCGCTCCCCGCGGTCGGTGACCGTCGCCGTGATCTTCAGTTCGCCCCACGCGCGTTCGATGCCCTCGGCGAGCGCGGCGTACCGGGTCGCGACGGTATCGCCGTCCGCGTCCTCGATCCAGCGGAGGAACGCGCGACGCGGCCCGAACTCGCCGACGACGCGCTCGAAGGTGTACCAGTCGGTGACGGCCGCGGCGCGCTCGGAGAGCGCCTCGTGGAGCTCGCGCTCGCTCAGCCCGACCGGGCGGTCGCCGTCGGCGAGGACGTACTCGCCGGGGGCGTCCTCGACGGGAGCGTCCTCGTCGTCTTCGTCGGCGCCGCGCGCCACGCTGAACCCCTCGAACCGGACGGGCTCCCCCGGCTCGCGGTCGGCGAGCGCGTCGAGGACCGCGTCGAACGCCTCGCTCGGGAGGTCGATCTCTGGCGCGTCGGGCTCGCCACCGGCGTCTTCGGATCCGTCGTCGGCCGCGTCAGCCTCCCCGGAGGTCGGGTCGCTCACGCTCAGTCCCCCGTGGCGACGCGGGTAGTCTCTCGCACGTCGTCGAGCGCCGTCCCGAGGTCGGCGCCGGCGTCGTCGGCGCGCTCTAAGACCACGTCGGCCATGAGTGGCTCCGTTCCCACCGCGCCCGCGTACCAGATCCGCGTGCCGTCGACCGTCTCGGGCACGTCGTATCCCTCGGTGTGGTCCTCACAGAGGCCCACGTCCTCCGGGATGTCCTCCTGCGTGTGGTAGCCGTCGGCGATGAAGAGGGGAACTAAGACGACGTCGTCGCTCTCGAAGTGCTCGGGGAGGTCGTCGACCTCCGGGTCCTCGTCCATGTACAGCGGCTTCACCTCGTCGAATCGGTCGCGCTCGGCGATCCGGTCGGCGTGGTACTCGATCGCCTTCGCCGAGTTCTCGTTGCGCTCGGTGCCGTGGCCGACGACCGCGAGGCCGAACCCGTCGCCCACGTCGGCGTCGTTCGTCACGGACTCCGCGCGGCGGACGATCACGTCGGTCATCGCGCGGTGGGTCCCCACCGGCCCGCAGTAGTGGACCTCCTTGTCGATGTCCTCGGCGACGAGCGTCGCCTGGTCCGCCGAGAGGCCGTCGGAGTCCCACTCCGAGACGTCCCAGCCGGCGAGGCGGAGCTCGCGGGGGATCACCTGCTCGGTGAAGTAGCCCTCCGAAATGAACAGCGGGACGACGTACACCTCGTCGCCCTCGACGGTGCGGAGCACCTCTCGGAAGTGCGGCTCCTCCTTCCAGAAGCCGGTGCGGACCTCGTCGAAGGCACCGGTGGCGCGGATCGTGTCGGCGTGGTCGTACGTCGGCGCGCTCGACTCGGGGTTGAGGTGCGAGCCGTGCGCGACGATGACGAGCGACTGCATACCCGTACTGGGGCCGCGCCGCTCTTAGGGACTTCGGAGGCTGCGGGAGTGCGAAAACGGTGCGACGCCGGGGTTCGGGGTCGACCCGCAAAGCGGCGTCGACCGCGCGACAGGCCGGAGCTGTCGTTGAACGCGCGTCAAGGCGGAGCCGGCCATCGACCGCGCGTCAGGTCGAGTCGGTCGTCGGCACCGCGTCGAGCGCGGCCTCGACGATCCGGACCGCGTCCGGACCGTCGCGCCGCCCGACGACGCAGACGAGCGTATTCTCCGCGACGCCGGCGGCCGGGACCTCGATGTCCCGAACGGCCAACCGGCGGAGCGACGCCCCGAGCGCCGCGGCGTCGACATCGCCGGTCGCGACGATCGCCGTTCGGTCGCCCTCCGGAGCGACGGCCGCGTCGCCGACGCGGAGGAGCGGCTCGCCGGCGTCGCCCTCGGCCGCGCCGTCGGCCGCCGAGAGCCCGACCCCGCTGCGCATCGAGACGGTCGTCCCTCGCGATTCCGTCGCGTACGCGGGCAGGTCCTCGCGGAAGCGCCGGAGAGCGGCCGCGACCGCGTCCGGCTCGCCGTCGAGGGCGGCGGCCTCGGCGAGCCACGCGGCCGCGGCGCTGTGGTTCAGGAGGCCGGCGCGGAGCGCGTCGAGGACGAACGGCCGCGCCCGGACCGCGGCGCGGGTGTCGGCTGCCAGCGACATGGACCGACTTACGCGCGCGTCGATCAAGCCGGTTTCGATCGCCGCGTCGTCAGGGCCGGTCCGGCGTCGTCCGCGGGGGCCGGCGGTCCCGCGCGGTCAGTCGTCGTCCTCGGCGGGGCTCGCCGACGCGGGCGGCACCGGGTCGGACTCCGGCCGGGGATCGTCCGCGGCGACCGGCTCGTCGGACCGCGACAGCCAGCGCAGGAACCCGCCCATGGCGACGAGACAGACGAGCGCGAACGGGGCGCCCGTGACGATCACCGACGACCGGAGCGCGGTCGCGCCGCCGACGACCACGAGCACGGAGGCGATCGCACCCTGGAGGATCCCCCAGAAGACCCGGTTCGCGCCCGACGGCTTCCGGCTGCCGCCGGTCGTGAGCATGCCGACCGCGAGCGTCGAGGAGTCGGCGGAGGTGAGGAAGAACGTCGTCACCAGCACTAAGAACAGCAGCTGCCACAGCTCGCCGCCGGGGAACGCCCCGAAGATGACGTAGCCGGAGACGCCGTCGCCGAACTCGCCGACCGCGCCGAGCACGTCGGCCGCGCCGGACTGCTGGATCCGGATCGACGTCCCCCCGACGACGGTGAACCACAGCGCCGAGACCGCGGTCATCGTCCCGAAGGCGGTGCCGACCACCGACCGGATCGTCCGGCCGCGGGAGATCCGCGCGAGGAACAGCCCGACGAACGGCGCCCACGCGATCCACCACGACCAGTAGAAGACGGTCCACGCCGCCGTCCAGCTCGCGCCGCCCTCCACGCCGCTCCCCGTGAACAGGCTCATCTCGAAGAAGGAGGTCGCGTACGTGCCGAGCGCCGCCACGCCGATGTTCAACACGTCGACCGTCGGCCCGGCGAGGAGCGCCACGCCGAGGAGCAGGGCCATGACCGCGATGTTGAACACGGACAGCCGTCGGATGCCGCGGCTCACGCCCGCGACGAGCGAGAGCGTGAAGAGGACGGTGATGCCGACGATGACGGCGACCGTCTCGGCGTCGCCGAACGCGACTCCGGTCCGGAACGTGACGCCGGTGAGCAGCTGGGTGGCGATGAAGCCGAGCCCGGTCGCGATCCCGCCGATGGTGGCGACGACAGCGAGGGTGTCGACCGTCCGGGCGACGAGGCCGTCGAGCCGGTCGGGGCCGAGGACGGGATACAGCGCGGTGGAGACGCGGAACGGAGCGTCGTGTCGGTAGGCGAAGTACGCGACCGGAATGCCGATCGCGAGGTACCCGCCCCAGGCGCTGACGCCGTAGTGGAAGACCGTGTACGCGACCGCGGGCACCGCCGCCGCGCTCGACTCCGCGGCCACCTCGCCCGCGAACAGCGGCGGGACGGTCTGGTAGTGTAACAGCGCCTCCACGGGACCGAAGAAGACGATGCCGGCCGACAGCCCGGCCGAGAAGAACATCGCCACGTACGACGCCGTCCCGTACTCGGGGTCGCCCTCGCCGAGGCGAACGCGTCCGTAGCGACTGACGAGGAGGTAGCCGGCGGCCCCGACCAGCGCGAGCACCGTGCCGAGGTAGAGCCACGCGAGCCCCTGGCCGAACGTGACGAACGCCGCGTCGATCGCGGCGGCGGCGCCTTCCGTGTCGGCCGCCGTGTACGCGAGGAACGCGAACGTTGCCAGCGCGCCGGCGGCGAAGGGCACGGGATCGACCTCGGATCTGAACGAGCGTATCGACTCGACGACGGAGCGTCCATTCATAAACGAGTGGGTATCGATCAGCAGGGCCTCAACCGGGTTAAACCTGTTTCTGAGTGCGTGTACGTCCGTTTTCGTCCGCGCACCGTGGTCGGAAATCGACGGCGGACTGTCACCGTCGTCGGCCGCGCCGATCCGGCGGCGCGCGGGCGGCAGAGATTCGTGTTGCCAGCCCGTATCCGCGGCCGTGAACCACGTCCCGAACGAGGCGCTGGCCGCGATCGACGCGTTCGGCGAGGGGCACCTCCGCGGCGACCCGCCGCCGGTCCGCGAGCGGCTGCGCTCGGACCTCCGGGTCCGGATCGAGGTCAACGACGACGGGCGAACGGCGCGGTGTCGGTTCGAGACGGAGTACACCCGGACGCCGCCGACGCTCCGCGACCGGGATTCGTTCCTCGTCACGTATGTGGACGGCGTCGACGAGCGCCTCCGCGAGTGGGGGATCGAGCCCCCGCCGGCGTACGAGTACCGCGAGACCGTCGACGACACGCACCGGTACGAGGGGACGCTGACGCTGCCGTGACGCCGCGGTCCCGAAGCGCGGAACCGCCAGCCGGAATTTATGCCGTCGTTAGCCAGACGGAACGGTGTGCTGCTCACGACCGCCTTCGTCTTCCACGTGGTCTCCGGCGCGCTGTGGACCGGTGCGACGCTGTACGTCGTCTACGCGACCCTGTCGCGGGCGACCGACGGGACGCTCAGCGTCGAGGCGTTCGTCGACGCCGCGTTGCTCGCCGGCGGGGTTCCGGGGTGACGCGGCGGCGAGAGCGAGATATATAAACGGCGTCGGATAGCCGAATTCGTCCCACCAGAGATCAATGCTAACTCTCCACACGATTCGCGAAGAAACGGTCCGGTGTCGTGCGGTTTTCGACGGCGGCTCCCGACGGCGTCCGTCCGTGTCCGTCCGGCCGTCAACAAGACATTTATATAGAATCACAATCAACCAAACGCTGTATGAGTCAGCGAATGCAGCAGGGTCAGCCGATGATCATCATGGGCGATGACGCCCAGCGCGTCCAGGACAAGGACGCACAGGAGTACAATATCTCCGCGGCGCGCGGCGTCGCCGAGTCCGTCCGGTCGACGCTCGGACCGAAGGGGATGGACAAGATGCTCGTCAACTCGATGGGCGACGTCACCATCACCAACGACGGCGTCACCATCCTCCAAGAGATGGACATCGACAACCCGACCGCCGAGATGGTCGTCGAGGTCGCCGAGACCCAGGAGGACGAGGCCGGCGACGGGACGACCAGCGCGGTCGCCATCGCGGGCGAGCTGCTGAAGAACGCCGAGGACCTGCTTGAACAGGACATCCACCCGACAGCGGTGATCAAGGGGTTCAACCTCGCGAGCGAGTACGCCCGCGAGCAGGTCGACGAGGTCGCGACCGCGGTCGACCCCGACGACACTGAGACGCTCCAGAACGTCGCCGAGACGTCCATGACCGGCAAGGGCGCCGAGCTCGACAAGGACGTGCTCGCCGACCTCGTCGTCCGCGCCGTACAGGGCGTCACGGTCGAGGCCGACGACGGCTCCCACGTGGTCGACCTGGCGAACCTGAACATCGAGACGCGCACCGGTCGCGCGGCGGGCGAGTCCCGCCTGCTCACCGGTGCGGCGATCGACAAGGACCCGGTCCACGACGACATGCCGACCGACTTCGAGTCGGCGAACGTCCTGCTCCTCAACGACCCGATCGAGGTCGAGGAGGCCGACGTGGACACCTCCGTCAACGTCGACTCGCCGGACCAGCTCCAGAAGTTCCTCGATCAGGAGGAGGAGCAGCTCCGCGAGAAGGTCGACCAGATCGTCGACTCCGGCGCCGACGTCGTCTTCTGTCAGAAGGGCATCGACGACCTCGCGCAGCACTACCTCGCCAAGGAGGGCGTGCTGGCGGTCCGCCGCACGAAGAAGTCCGACCTGACGTTCCTGAAGAACGTCCTCGGCGCGCCGATCGTCACCGACCTCGACTCCCTCACCGCGGACGACCTCGCGGTCGGCTCGGTCGAGCGCGACGGCGACGAGGAGCTGTTCTACGTCGAGGGCGAGGACGCCCACGGCGTCACGCTCCTCCTGTACGGCACGACCGACCACGTTGTCGACGAGCTCGAGCGCGGCATCCAGGACGCGCTCGACGTGGTCTCGACGACCGTCTCCGACGGGCGCACGCTGCCCGGCGGCGGCGCGGTCGAGGTCGAGATCGCGCGCCGCCTGCGCGACTACGCCGACTCCGTCGAGGGGCGCGAGCAGCTCGCGGTCGAGGCGTTCGCCGACTCCCTCGAACTGATCCCGCGCGTGCTCGCCGAGAACGCGGGCCTCGACGCGAGCGACCTGCTGGTCGACCTCCGCGCGGCCCACGAGGCGGGCGACCAGCACGCCGGGCTCGACGTGTTCGCCGGCGAGGTCGTCGACACGGCCGAGGCGGGCGTCGTCGAGACGGCCCACGCGAAGGAGCAGGCGATCGCCTCCGCGGCCGAGGCGGCGAACCTGGTCCTGAAAATCGACGACATCATTTCGGCGGGCGACCTCTCGACGGCGGGCGGCGACGACGAGGGCGGCGCCCCCGGCGGCGGCATGGGCGGCATGGGCGGCATGGGCGGCGCGATGTGAAGTCGGTCGAGAACTGACTTCCACCGTTCCCACCGTTTCGTCCGACGAACGCTCCGTTTTCCCCCGTTTCAACCGAGACCAGCCGAACGGCCGCCGAAGTCGGCTGGCGAGGGGCCGATCCCCGCCCGCTCGCCTTTTGCCCGCCCGTGCGCGCCGCGCACATCGGCGGCCGCACCTCTTTACGGATCCGCGCCCTACGGGGGGGCGATGGCAGATCTCACGCTCTACGAGCTCGAAGGCTGTCCGTACTGCGCGAAGGTGAAGACGAAGCTGTCCGACCTCGGCTTGGAGTACGACTCGATCATGGTCCCGCGCTCGCACAGCGACCGCACCGAGGTCGAGGAGGTCTCCGGACAGACCGGCGTGCCCGTCCTCGTCGACGAGGAGCACGGGATCGAGGGGATGCCCGAGAGCGACGACATCGTCGAGTACCTCGAAGAGACGTACGGCGGCGCGAGCTAACGCTCGGACGCGGGGACGCGAGCCACCGTCGAACGAGAGCCTATTTATTCGCCCGCGGCGAGGTGACCCGCGTGCGACTCGTACACCGTCCCGACGCGTCGGGCGACCGGACCGAGACCGTCCTGGCGAGCGACGTCGACGTCGCCCGCTCGACGCTCGAACAGGCCCGCGGGCTGATGTTCCGGCGGTCGGTCCCCGACGACTACGCCCTCGTCTTCCCCTTCGACGAGCCCGAGACGCAGTGGCTCCACATGCTGTTCGTGCCATTCGCGATCGACGCGGTGTGGCTCGTCGACGGCGAGGTGACGGCGGAGAAGCGGCTCGCGCCGTTCGTGGGACTGGGCCGCGGCCGCGCCGACACCGTCGTCGAGCTGCCGGCCGGCGCGGCGGAGTCGGTGACGGTGGGCGACGAGCTCCGGCTCGCGGAGTGAGGCGCGCGCCGTCTCGCGGAGTGGTGACCGCCGGAGTGACCTCGGCGTCGACGGGGCGACCGCGTCACCCCCGTCCGGCTCAGTCGTCCGGGCTGAACAGTTCGGTGTCGTCGATCGGCGGCGCATCGGCGACGCGCAGGGACAGCTCGATCCGGCTTCCGCCGGCCTTGCTCTCGGCGATGTCGAGGCTCCCGCCGCCGGCGGTGGCGATCCAGTTCACGTACCAGAGCCCGAGCCCGCTCGCGTGTTCGAGCGGCGTCTCTTCGCCGGTGAGGACGGCGCGCTCGGCCGGGGGGATCCCCGGCCCGTCGTCCGCGACGACGAGGGAGGCCCACGACTCGCTCGGGAGCTCCGCGGCCGAGACCCGGACCCGCGGCTCGTCGGCGTCGTTGTGGCGGATCGCGTTGTCGACGAGCTCGGTGATCGCCTCCGGGAGGAACGCGACCGCCGAGACGACGATGTTGTCCGGGATGTCGACATCGACGGTGGCCCCGTCGAGGACCGCCGGGTCGACCGATTCGAGGGCGGCGTCGACCGCGGGCGCGAGCGCGATCGGTCGCGCCGACGGGCGCTGGGAGAGCAGCCGCTCGACCTTACGAGAGGTCTCGCCGAGGCGCAACAGCCGCTCGGCGGTGGCGACGACCCGTTCGAGCTGCTCGGTGAGCTCGGGGTCGTCGACGGCCTCGATGGCCTGTCCGGTGAACCCCGTGACCACGTTGAGGTCGTTCCGGAAGTTGTGCCGCAGCACGCGCGTCAACACGGCGAGCCGCTCCTCCCTGAGGGACGCCTCGGTGACGTCCTCGCCGACGCCGACGGCCCCCACGACGCGGTCGCCGTCGGTCACCGGACCGACGGAGAGCCGATAGGGGACGCGTTCGCCGGAGCGGGTGAGGAGGCGCGCCTCGCGGGAGACCGCCTCGCCGTCGCGATACACCCGAGTGAGGGCCTCGCTGATCGCGTCGCGCGTCGCCTCGTCGAACAGCGACGTGAGCGCCCGTCCGGAGAGCGCGTCGGGTGCGTACCCCGTGTCGGCCGCGAGCTCGTCGTTCCACCGCGAGAGCGTTCCCTCCTCGGTACAGCGGAACAGCGCGAGCGGGACGGTGTCGGCGAGCGCGTCGACCAGTCGGCGCTCGGTGTCCCGCTCGGACTCGGCGGCGACGCGGGCGGTGGCGTCGGAGAGTCCGACGACCAGCCACTCGGACCCGGCGATCGTCGCCGTGTGGAGCGCCGCGTCGACCCGGAGCCTCGGATCGCCGAGACGGAGGTCCCACTCGAACCGCTCGGCCGCGTCGGTCGCGCCGTCGGAGCCGGGCGTCTGGGAGGCCGCCGCGGCGGCGACGTCAGCGATCGGCTCGCCGGAGACGGTGACGTCGGTCTCGCCGAGGTCCGGGAGGCCCATCAGCGTCAGCGTGCCGCGGTCGTGGCCGACGAGGTCGGCCGCCGGCGCGTTCGCGGCGCGGACGGCCAGCGTGTCCGGATCGCAGGCGAGCGTCGGGGTCGGAACCGCCTCGACGAAGGCTCGGAGGATCCCCGACGGAGCGGCGTCGCCGCTCGACGGCGATCGGTCCTCGGCCGACGAGTCCGGGTCGCGGTCACCCATCTGTCGGTAATCGAGACACTCCGCGCATATGTGTTTGTGGATTTATGAATTGCGGCGGAATCGAACCGGGCGCGGCGCGCCGGCGGTCAGTCCGCTCTGGCCTGCCAGTCGCGAACGGTGTCGGGCCCAACGCCGTCGACGTCGGCCGCCAGACTGTCGGGATCGGCGGACTTGAGCTCGTCGACGCCGTCGACGCCGGCGTCTTTCAGCTTCGCGGCGGTCTTCTCGCCGATCCCCTCGACGGCTTGGAGCTCCGACCCCTCCTGCCGGGCCGTGAACTCGCGGTAGTTACAGATCGGACAGCCCAACTCCCACGGCTCGTCGCCGGAGTGGACGCGGAGGTGCGGGAGGTCGTGTTCCTCGCAGGTCTCGTCGGTGACCTCGATCTCGCCGCGCCGGGGGAGCGGCAGCGAGTAGTCGCAGTCGGGGTAGCGCGTACAACCCACGAGCCGCGAGCCGGAGCGGAGCCGCTTGACCGCGAGCTCGCCCCCGTGTTCCGCCCCGCAGTCGGGACACGTCCCGATCACCTCGTCCTCCTGCTCGTCGGCCTCGTCCGCCTTACACTGCGGGCAGCCGTGGACGAACGTCTTCCGGCCGGCGAGCATCTTCACGTGACGGAGGTCGTGTTCGTCGCAGGTCTCGTCCAAGAGGAGCGGCTTTCCGGTCGACGGGAGCGGGAGGGTGTACTCGCAGTCGGGATAGCCGTCGCAGCCGACGAAGTACGACCCCTGCCGCGACTTGCGGACGAGGAGATCGGACCCGCACTCCGGACACGGGCCGAGGGTCTTGTCCGCCTTCAGCGAGGTCTGGAGGTGGTCGCCGACCGCCTCGCGGGAGTCGGTGAGGTCGTCGAACACGCGCGAGAGCAGCTCGCGGGACTCCGCGGTCACCTCGTCGTACTCCTTCTCGCCGGCCGCGATGGCCGCCATGTCCTGTTCGAGCTGGGCGGTCATCTCCTCGCTCACGATCCGGTCGGCGAACTCCTCCGCGGCCTCGACGACCGCCTCGGCGAGCCGCGTCGGGCGGGGCGGGTCGCTCTCGACGTAGTTGCGGTCGTACAGCTTCTCGATCGTGCGGTGCCGGGTCGCCTTCGTGCCGAGCTGCCGCTTCTCCATCTCCTCGATGAGCCGGGACTGCCCGTAGCGGCGCGGGGGTTGGGTCTCCTTCCCCTCGGTGGAACGGTCCGACAGCGATAGCGTCTCGCCGACCTCGACGTCCGGGACGATCCGCTCGTCGCTGGAGCGGTACGGATACACCTCGTGGTAGCCCGCCTCCAGCAGCCGCTTCCCGTTGGCCTTCAGCCGCAGCCCGCCGTCGGCGGCGAGGTCGGCCGGCTTCGCCGCGTCGTCGGTGTCGCGGAGCGCGGCGAGCCCGTCGGCGCCCGCGGCGATCGGCGTCGCCTCGCCGTTCGCGAGCGCGACCACGCGCAACCGCTCCCACGTCGCGGGGTCGGCGCAGGTCGCCAGGAACCGGCGGACGATCAGCTCGTACACCTCCCACTCGTCGTCCGAGAGGTCGGCGGCGGCGGGCAGCTCACCCGTGGGGTGGATCGGCGGGTGGTCCGTCGTCTCCTCGTCGCCCTCGGTCGGTTCGATCTCGCGGTCCTCGTCGAGCAGACTCGCGGCGTCCTCGCCGAATGTCGGCGAGTCGCCGAGGTCCGCGATCAGCTCCTCGGGCTCCAAGTCCTCCGGGTACACCGTGTTGTCGGTCCGCGGGTAGGTGACGTAGCCGGCCGTGTAGAGGTCCTCCGCGAGCGACATGGCGCGCTGCGCGGAGTAGCCGAGCGACCCCGCGGCGCGGATGAACGCGGTGGTGTTGAACGGCGTCGGCGGATCGTCGGTCTGTGTCCGCCGGGTGACGTCGTCGACGGTCGCCCCGTCGGCCGCGTCGAGCGCCTCGGTGAGCGTCTCCGCGACCGCCTCGTCCCAGACGCGCTCGCGCTCGTTGCCCTCGTCGTTCAGGTAGAAGTAGCGCGCCTCGAACGGGTCGCCGCTCGACTTCGCCAGCTCGCCCGTCAGCTCCCAGTACGACTCGGGGTCGAACGCCTGAATCTCCCGCTCGCGGTCGACGATCAGCTTGAGGGTCGGCCCCTGGACCCGACCGACGGAGATGAAGTCGTCTCCGAGCTGGCGCGCGGACAGCGACAGGAACCGGGTGAGCGCCGCGCCCCACGTGAGGTCGATTGTCTGTCGCGCCTCGCCCGCGGCCGCCAGCTCAAAGTCGGGGTCGTCGGGGTTCGCGAACGCCTCCTGCACCTCGTTCTCCGTGATCGAGGAGAAGCGGACGCGGTCGACGGGCACGTCCTCGTTCACCTCGCGGACGAGCTCGTACGCCTCCTTGCCGATCAGTTCGCCCTCGCGGTCGTAGTCGGTCGCGATGACGACCCGCGAGGCGTTGCGGGCGAGCCGGCGGAGCGCGGCGACGATCCCCTCCTGCGTCGGCGTCTTTGTGACGGGCGCGTCGATGAGTTCGACCGGCTCCACGTCGCGCCAGTCGTTGTACTCGGCGGGGAAGTCGACGCCGACGACGTGGCCGGAGAGCCCGATACACCGCTTGCCGCCCCACTCGTAGACGTTGACGTCGTTCATCCGCTCCGCGGTCGCGGACTCGCCGCTCAGGATGTCGGCGATACGCCGCGCCGCGTTGTCTTTCTCCGTGATGATTAGTTCGGGGCCGCGACTCATTGCGGCGAGATACGCCGCTCCCGGGTCTAAAGCTTTCGCGACGCGAAATCAGCGGCAGGCGAGGGGTCGAACGACCGGTGAGAAGGGATCGGGACGCGACCGGTCACCGGGCCGCGTCGTCGGACTCGGCGAGGAACTCCGCGTCTGTCGCCTCCCCGTACGGTTCCGGCGGTTCGTCGTCCGCGTCGAGTTCGCGCCGTGCGAGGTGGTTCTCGAGTTGGCGGCGCTTGTTCCTCCCTTTCCGCTCGCGACCCGATTTCGTGTCTGGCATCGTCACCTGTGTCAACAATACCCACACATATGAATCTTGTGTCGGTGTGCGGACGTGTCGAGGCGGGCCGAACCGGACGCTTTCGAAGCAGATTCGGCCGACAGCAGCGGTGTGATAATCAAACACCCACTATATCTGCCAGAGGCTCTCACGAGTTAGTTGCGGTGGCGCGTGCCGACGAGCGCCCGGAGGGCGCGATGTCGCACGCGCGAGGGACGCGGTGAGCGACGGGCGACCGAAGGGAGCCCGGGGTGAACCGCGAGGCTGGGGCGGTGTGAGGTGCGGTGCTGTGTGGTCGCGGCCGCCCCTGTGGAGGTAATTGTCGGCGAGCAATAGGTGTCTGCGTAGAGCCGAGCGGCTGGGGCTTTGGAGGTGATCGTCGCGGCCAGACCCGCCCGTCGCTGTCGCTCCTCGCTCGTTATTGCGACAGTGGAGCGCCACGAGAGGGATTTGAACCTCAGTCGTTCCGCTCGCTCCGCTCGCTTCACTCCCTGGTTCAAATCCCTCCGTCAGGCTTTTCGACGAACAGGTCGCTTCGCTCGCCGTGTCGTTCGTCGAAAACGCCAGGAGAGGGATTTGAACCCCCGATCCCGGATGGGAACACGCTTTCCAGGCGTGCGCCTTACCACTCGGCCATCCTGGCTCACTCCGTGCTACTCCGGTGCGACTGTTAAGTCCTTCTTTTCGCTCGCAGTCGGGCCTCGGCGAGGTAGGAGAGACCGGCCGACGCGGCCGCGACCCCGAGCGCGACGAGCGCCAGTCCGCCGATCCCGACCGGCAGCGACCCGGGGCCGACGAGCCGGTACCCCTGCGCGAGCACGAGGAAGGCGAACCCGCCGACGGCGCCCCACAGCGCCGCGGACCGCAGGCGAGCGCGCGGCGTGGCCGGGGCGCCGGGCGCGCGGCCGCCGCCGCCGGAACCGGAGGGGTCGTCCCGGTCCGTCTCGGCCCCGCGCCCGCCCTCGCCGTCAGACATCTACTCGACGACGGCGACGGCCTCGATCTCGACGCCGGCCCCCTTGGGGAGCGCGCCCGCTTGGACCGCCGAGCGGGCGGGAGGCGCCTCGTCAAAGTAGTCGGCGTACGTCTCGTTCATCTCGTCGAAGTCGTCGATGTCGGCGAGGAACACCGTCGTCTTGAGCACGTCCTCGGGCCCGGCCCCCGCCTCGTCGAGCACCGCGAGGAGGTTGTCCAGCGCCTGCTCCGTCTGGTCCGCGATCGACGCGTCGGCGAGGAGTTCGCCGTCGGGCGTCAGGGGGATCTGCCCGGCCGTGAACACGAGGTCGCCGTCAGTCGTCGCCTGGCTGTACGCGCCCACCGCCGCCGGGGCGTCGTCCGTGTGGATCGTCTTCTTCATGCGGGTGCGCCTTCGACCGGCGGCCTCAAGAGTACTCTGGAGCAGCCCGCCGACGGGCCCGTCGGAGCGCGGCCGGTGGACCCACCGTCAGACACAAGACTCCGGGATGGTAACATGACACGTATGACGGGTGATCAGCTCGTGCCCCTCGCCGCGATATTCGTCGGCGTGGCGGCGCTCAACCTCGCGGTGACGTGGCTGCTCGTCCGCCGGAACCGCGACCCCGCGGAGCTCTTCGGCTCGGTCGCGGCCCGTTCGTCGGAGCCCGACGGCGACGGGGAAGCGGCCGGTTCGGCGGTCGCACGCGACCGCGGCGCGGCCGGGGGTCCGACGGTCGAGTCAGCCGACGCCGGTGACCCGCCGCCGCTCGACGCCGACGGAGAGACGGTCGTCTGCCGGCACTGCGGCGCTGAGAACCGCGCCGGCTACCGGTACTGCCGGTGGTGCGTGCGGTCGGGATTCGTCGACGACGGCGCCGGCGTCACCGCGGGAACAGCGATGACCGACCGGTCGCTATAAGCTGTCGCGACGGGCGCCCCGACCGCGACGACGAGGAACGGGCCACGTAGACGGCGTCGATCCGGAGTGGACCGCTCAGGCCGCGTCGATCCGACAGCCAGCGGCGTAGTCGATCCCGTCAAGCGTGTCGATTCCGTCGTCGCCGCACACCGGGCAGTCCGGGTTACGCGCGTACGGGACCGTCTCGAACGAGAGGTCCATGGCGTCGTAAAACAGCATGCGACCGACGAGCGGGTCGCCGACGTCTATGATCAGTTTCACCGCCTCCGTCGCCTGGAGACACCCGACCGTCCCGGGGAGGACGCCGAGGACGCCGGTGCTGGCGCAGTCCGGTACCGTTCCCGGCTCCGGCGGCTCCGGGAACAGACAGCGGTAGCAGGGGCCGTCGGGCGAGAGCGTCGTCACCTGCCCCTCGAACTTGTAGATGGCACCGTGCGAGACGGGGACGCCCTCGATTCGGGCGGCGTCGTTCACCACGTACCGGGTTGCGAAGTTGTCCGAGCAGTCGACGACGACATCGTAGTCCGAGATCAGTTCGCGGGCGTTACCCGCGTCGAGTCGCAGGTGGTGGCGCTCGACATCCACGTCGGGGTTGAGGTCGGCGACGAAGTCGGCGGCCGAGTCGACCTTCTGGCGTCCCACGTCGCCGTCACCGTGGATGACCTGTCGCTGGAGGTTCGAGCGCTCGACGGCGTCGTCGTCGGCGATCCCGATCGCGCCGACGCCCGCCGCCGCGAGGTACTGGACGACGGGCGCGCCGAGCCCGCCCGCGCCGACGACGAGGACACGGGCGTCGAGCAGTCGCTTCTGCCCCTCCGGACCGACGCCATCCAAGATGACGTGTCTGGAGTAGCGGTCGAGTTGGGTCGCGTCGAGCGAGAGGCTCATGTCCGTGACCTGTGCGGGCGCAGATATAATCGTGTTCCCGGCGGCGACAAAGACGCGGCGCGGCCGACACTCGCTCCGTCGGCGACGGCTCTGGACCCGACGCCGACGCTTACTCCCCCGACGCGGTCACGGCGTCGGTCATCCAACAGTCGTCGACGCTGCCCAGCGAACTGTTCGTGGTCGCGCTCCCGCCGCCGACCCGGACGAGGCGGAACTCGTAGCGCCCGGTCACGGTGCCGTCCTCGCGCGTGACGACTTCGACCGCGGCGGTCCCGTCGGCGGTCTCCGGCACCGAGTACTCCGCGGTATCGTACGTGAGCATCGGGCCGTACCGGGCGGTCTCGAACAGCTCGACGTACTCGCCGACGGGTCCGACGACCTGCCTGTTCTCCGGCGACGCGAACGCCCGGAGGGTCCGGATGCCGTCGTTCGTCGCGTTGTCGTTGTACCGGAGCGCGTTCATCTGGATCTGGACGACCTGAAGCGCGGACCGCTCGCAGGTCGGGGACAACGCCGTGTTCCGCGCGGCCTCACCGGTCGGGTCGCCGTCGGCGGCCGACACGGTGTTCCCGCCGTCCGAGTCCGTGCCGCTCGCGTCGCCGCCGTCGTCCGTCGACCCTCCCACGTCGGACGGCGAGTCGATCGCCCCGTCGTCGCCGGCGATCCCGCCCGGCCCGCCGATCCCGGCGGCGCCGGCGGCGAACCCGGCCCCGGCCGCCGCGACGAGGAGCGCGACGACCGCGATCGCGGCGACGACGGTCCGGCGGGACGGTCGATCGCTCGCGGCGTCGGCGGTCGAACCGTCGCCCGGCTCACCGCTCTGGGGTGGATCGGGGTCGGAGTCGCTCGGCCGGTCGTCAGCTCGCGACGCGCCGGGCGAGTCGGCGACGTTCCGATCGGTGCGATCGGCGTCGCTGCGGCCTACCGGTCCCGACGCGCCGGCGGCCGTCGCCCCGCCGGCGGGATCACTCGCGTCGCCATCGCCCGAGGCGTCGTCGCCGCTCGCGCTGTCGACGGTCCGGACATCGTCGGTCGCCTCGTCGTCGGTGGCTAGCGATCCGTCGCCGGAATCGGTCGCAGCGCCGGGCTCGGGAGCGACCGCGTCGTACGATGCGGACCGAACGGGGACACCGAGAATCCGGTCCGCGATCTCGTCCGCCGCCGCCGGCGGGACGGCGTACAGGAGCCGCCGTCGGAGGTCCGCCGGAGAGACGACCGTCGAGTCGTCGAGCGTCCCGTCGTCAAGCAGTGAGTCGCTCGCGACGACGACGGCGTCGGCCGGGCCGTCGGGGACGCGGCCGTCGGCGGCCGAGGCGACGAGCAGTTCGGTCCGCTGGTCCCCGTTTCGCACGGTCACTCGGGGCGGATCGGCGTCGGCCGCGTCGGCGGTCGCCGCGTACGCGTCGGCGACGAGCGTCGCGAGCGCGTCCGTGTCGAGCGACCTGAGCGCGGTCGCGAACGCGTCGGGCGGAATCGGGGTGGTCCCGGTCACGTGGCGATCGCCATGGCTACAGTTGGTATGTGACGCGGTATCTTTGCTTTTGCGCCGCCGGCGTCCGGGGCGCGACGGCGGAGAGCGTCGAGAGCGTTAGACGACGAGTTCGTCGGGGGACGGGAGCGACGAGCGGCGCGTCCGCTCGGCGACGCGGTCGGTGAAAAACGAGAACCGAACGTCGACGGCGGCGTTACTTGCCCTGCCGGTCGTTCGAGGTGACGCTCGGGCGCGTCTTCTCGGTGCCCTTGCCGCGCTTGCGCTGGCCGCGGCCCTTGGTGCCGGCGGAGGTGAGCCCGCGGTACGCGCGACCCTTGTGGTCGTCCGAGCAGATCCAGTTCAGGTCGTCGTCGTTCTCGATTGCGGGGTGGGCGGGGTCCACGAGGATGACCTCGTGCCACTTCTGCGAGCCGTCCTCGCCGACCCAGTAGGAGTTGAGCACGCGGAGGTTGCGGTACTTCCGCGAGGCGCGCTCCTCGGCGATGCGCTGGATCGACTTGCGCCGCGAGACGCGGTTGACGCCCTGGCGCTTCGAGCGGCGGCCGGCCTTGAAGCGCTGCTTGCGCGAACCGCCCTTGCGGACGCTCACGCGGGCGACGATGACGCCCTGCTTGGCCTTGTAGCCCAGCTCGCGGGCCTTGTCCAGCCGGGTGGGGCGCTCGATGCGCTCGATGGCGCCCTGGTCGCGCCACTCCTGTTTGCGCTGCCACTGCAGCTCAGCTAGTTTCCCCTCCTTGGGGGACCGCCACGCCTCCTTGATGTGCGAGTAGAAGCTTCGTGCCATTGTTGTCCGCGGACGGTTGCGATTCAGCCGCGAGGGGCCACATGTCGTCTCGTCCCGGGGCGCGCGGCGGTCGGTCCGACCGCGGCCCCGGCGGCGAGTGCCCGCTGTGTCCGCACCAGCGAGTTGACGGAAATATCCGCGGTTCACTCTTAACCGCTTCGCTCCGCGGGTCGCGTGGGTTGCGGTCGCACGGGTTCGGCGAGACGTTCGGTCCGAACTGACGGGCGAGATATTCGGTCGGGACGCACAGTCGACGGGCGCGGTCGGAACGCTCGAACCGGCCGCCGCTCGTCGATCGATTAAAGTTCAATTGTATCGATGAACCGCTAGTGGTACACATCGACGCCGCGCCGGCGGCACGCGGGCGCGACGGAGGGAGGTACCGGTGGGAGGTATGAGACTCCTCGTCGTCGCGGGAACGACCGCGACCGCCGCCATCGACGGAATCAGCGCTGCGGGCGCCGACCCGGAGCTACGCGTTCACACGCCGAGCGCCGACCTCGAAATCGTCGAGGCGGGGCGCCCCGCGCCCGACTCGCCCGTGCCGATGAGTCCGACAGGCTGCGCGACGCCCGCGGTCGTCACCCGCGCGGTCCGCGAGCTGCTCGGCCCGGAGACCCTTCCCGTCGAGTTCGTCGACGCCGGACTCGGCGCGCCGACCGCGGCGAGCGTCCGCGAGGTCGGCGCGTCTCCGGGCGGCGACGTCCGCGACCCCGAGCCGGTCCCGGAGGCGGCAACCGTCTTCGAGCGCGCGCGCTCGCTGGCGCCCGACCTCGCCGTGTCCGGTGAGGGAGCCGGCCCCGAACGCGACGGCGACGGACCCGCCGAGCTGCTCGTCGCCGAGACGATTCCCGGCGGGACGACCACCGCGCTCGGAGTCCTGACCGCGCTCGGCGAGCGCGCCGCCGTCTCCTCGTCG
Organism: Halorubrum sp. SD612; assembly: GCF_002135005.1. NCBI lineage: Archaea > Methanobacteriati > Methanobacteriota > Halobacteria > Halobacteriales > Haloferacaceae > Halorubrum > Halorubrum sp. SD612. Next base: position 21,992 of record NZ_NEWI01000026.1, read on the forward strand.
CTACCGGCGAATCCGATCGAGCGCAAGCGGCGCGTCGTCGCCGAGGGGCTGGACGCGAGCGGCCTCGACCCGGGCGGCGCGGCGGACGACCCGATCGAGGCGGTCCGGCTAGCCGGCGACCCCGTCCTCGCCGCCGTTTCGGGGCTGATCGTCGGCGCGGCCGACGCCGGGATCGACGTGACCCTCGCGGGCGGCACACAGCTCGCGGCCGCGGCGGCGCTCGCCCGGCACGCGGGCGTCGAGCGACCGCTCCCGTTGGCGACCACGTCGCTCGTCGCGGACGACCCCACCGCGGACCTCCCGGCGCTCGCCGGCGACCTCGACCTGACGCTCGCGGCGGCCGATCCCGGGTTCGGCGAGAGCGACCACCCGGCGGTGGCGGCGTACGCCCGCGGCGAGGCGAAGGAGGGCGTCGGCATGGGCGGGGCGCTCGCGCTCGCGGAGCGCGCCGGGGTCGGCGACGACGCCGTCCGCGAGCGGGTCGCCGCCCTGGCCGACCGCCTGCTCGCGGATCGGACGGAGTCCGACGGGGGAGACGGGACTACCCCCGCGAACGGAGGCGACCGACGGTGAGGGGACTCGTCCTCGCCGGCACGGCGTCGGGCGTCGGCAAGACGGTGGCGACACTCGCGACGATCCGCGCGTTCGAGAACGCCGGCCGGACCGTCCGGCCCGCGAAAGCGGGGCCGGACTTCATCGACCCGAGCCACCACGCCCGGGTCGCCGGGCGGCCGTCGCGCACCCTCGACCCGTGGCTTCAGGGGAACGACGGCCTCCGACGGAACTACGCCCGCGGCGACGGTGACGTCTGCGTCGTCGAGGGAATGATGGGGCTGTACGACGGCAGCGCCGCGAGCACGGCCGAGGTGGCCGCCGCGCTCGACCTCCCGGTCGTCCTCGTCGTCGACGCGAGCGCCGGGATGGAGAGCGTCGCGGCGACCGCGCTCGGCTTCGCGACGTACGCCGACCGGACCGACCACGACCTCGACGTGGCGGGCGTCGTCGCACAGCGCGCGCACGGCGGCCGTCACGAGTCGGGGATCCGCGAGGCGCTCCCAAACTCGCTCGCCTACTGCGGCCGGATCCCACCCCGCGAGGATCTGGAGATCCCCGACCGCCACCTCGGACTACGGATGGGCGAGGAGGCACCGCTCGACTCGGCGGCGCTCGACGCCGCCGCCGAGACGCTCCGGACCGACCGGCTGCTCGATGTCGCGGGCGAACCGACGCTCCCCGCGACCGGCCCGGAGGCGAGACCGGCGGGCGGCGACAGCCGAGCGAACCCCGGAGACGGCGACGACCGCCCGCGGGTCGCGGTCGCGGACGACGCCGCCTTCCGGTTTGTCTACCCGGCCACCCGCGAGCGGCTCGCCGAGCGCGCGACCGTAGTCCCCTTCGCGCCCGCGGCCGGCGACGATCTCCCGCCCTGCGACGGCGTCTACCTCCCCGGCGGCTACCCGGAGCTCCACGCCGCGGCGCTCGCCGACGGGCCCGCGCTTGCGTCGGTCGCGGACGCCGCGGCCGAGGGGACGCCCGTCCTCGGCGAGTGCGGCGGGCTGATGGCCCTCGCGGAGACGCTGACGACGGCCGACGGCGACAGCCACGAGATGGCGGGCGTCCTCCCCGCGAGCGTCGAGCGCCGGGAGCGGTATCAGGCGCTCGACCACGTCGAACTCCGCGCCCGCCGCGGCGCGCTCACGGCGGCCGCCGGGGATCGGCTCCGCGGCCACGAGTTCCACTACTCCGCGGCCGAGGTCGCCCCCGACGCCCGGTTCGCGTTCGACGTGGAGCGCGGGACCGGCATCGACGGCGACCGGGAGGGGCTGACCGAACACCGCACGCTCGGGACGTACTGTCACGTCCACCCCGAGAGCGGGGCGTTCGACGCGTTCCTCGACGAGGTGACGGGATGACGGGAGCCGCCGCGCCCGCCGGGGCCACCGAGCCGGCCGTCGCCGCGCAGGTCGCTGAACCCGCCGCCGCGCTGATTGCTCCGGCTGCCACGCTCCTCGCGCCGGTCGCGCTCGCCCTCGCGCTGGATCTCGCGGCCGCGGAGCCGCCGCACCGCGTCCACCCGGTCGCGCTGTTCGGGACCCTCGTCGGCCGGTTCGACCGGGAGTGGGGCCGCCCTCGGCTCGTCGGCGTCGCGGTCGCGGCCGGCCTCCCTCTCGCCGCGGCCGCACTCTGCGGCGGGGTCGTCTGGCTGGCCGCCGCGCACGGCCCGCGACCCGGCGGCGTCCCGGTCGCCGCCGTCGCCGCTGCGGCGGGCGTCTGCTTCTCGGTCGCGAGCCTCCGCATGCTGCTCGACGTGACCGGCGAGGTCGTCGCCGAGACCGAGACCGATCCCGACGCCGCCCGGGAGTCGGTCCGGGCGCTCGTCGGGCGCGACCCGGCCGACCTCTCTCCGGCCGCGCTCCGTAGCGCTGCGGTCGAGAGCGCCGCGGAGAACCTCGCGGACGGGTTCGTCGCACCGCTCGTCTGGTTCGCCGCCGGCGCGACCGGCGCCGTCGCGGTCGCGGCGGTCGGTGGGAGTCCCGGGGCCGGCACGACCGGCGTGACGGCCACGGTCGCCGGGAGCGCCGCGACCGTCGAGAGCGCGCTGGCGGCGGGGGTCGCGGCCGCGGCCTGGGTGAAGGCGGTGAACACGCTCGACTCGATGCTCGGCTACCGGTCGAAGCCGGTCGGCTGGGCCAGCGCCCGGCTCGACGACGCCGCGATGTTCCTGCCGGCGCGGGTCGCGGCGTGCTGTCTCGCCGTCGCGGCCCGGTCGCCCGGGAGCCTGCGGCGCGCCCGGTCGCTGGCCCGCGAGCCGGCGTCGCCGAACTCGGGCTGGCCGATGGCGACGGCCGCCGCCGCGCTCGGCGTCCGCCTAGAGAAGCCGGGGGCGTACGTCCTCGACGGCGGTCCGGAGGCGCCGTCGCCCGCGGCCGCCCGCGACGCCGTGCGGCTCGTCGGCGTCGCCGGCGGGGTCACCGTCGCGGCCGCGGCGGCGTGGGTCCTCGCGCTCGCGGGGGTGGTCGCGTGGTCCTGACCAGACCGGTCGCGGCGCTCCGCGGCGCGCTCGGGTTCCTCTCCCGGATCCCCGTCGGCCGCACCGACCGCGACTGGGAGGCGTTCCGGCGGACGCCAGCGGCGATGCCGGCGGTCGGGTACGCGATCGGGGCGCTCGTCTCGCTCCCGGTCGTCGCGGCCGCGCTGGTGCCGGTTCGGGTGCCGCCGCTCACGGTCGGCGTCGCGTTCGCCGCGTGGCTCTCCCTCGTCACCGGGATCACCCACCTCGACGGCGTCGCGGACCTCGGCGACGCGGCGGTCGTCCACGGCGACGCCGAGCGGCGGCGGGCGGTCCTGAAAGACTCCGCGCTCGGCGTGGGCGGGACGGTCGCGCTCGCGCTCGTCGTCGCCGGGCTCGTCGCCGCGGGGGCGGCGGTCACGGGCGTCGCGGCCCGCTCGCTCGCCGACGCGGTCGCCCTCGTCGTCCTCGCGGAGGTGGGCGCGAAGGCCGCGACGGCGGCGCTCGTCTGCGTCGGCGACGCCCCGCACGAAGGGCTCGGGTCGGCGCTGACGGCGGCCTCCGGCCCGCGGGCGCTCGCCGGCGTCGCACTCGTGACGACGCCCGCGGCGCTGGGCGCGCGGGCGGGCCTCAGCTCCGGGGGCGCCGGCGTCGTCGCGGCCGCGATCACCGCCGCGGTCGTCGTCGCCGCGCTCGCGTTCGCGTGGGCGCGCTCGCGGCTCGGCGGGGTCAGCGGCGACGTGCTCGGCGCGACGAACGAGCTCGCCCGCGTCGTCGGGCTACACGCGGGGGTGATCGCGTGGACGCTCTCGTGATGTGCGGCGGCCGCGGCACGCGACTCGACCGCGAGGGCGAGAAGCCGCTCGCGCCGGTGGCCGGGCGGTCGATGGTCGACCGGACGCTCGACGCCCTCGCCGCGAGCCGGGTCGAAACCGCGTACGCGGCCGTCTCGCCACACACGCCGCGGACCCGCGAGCGACTGGGCGAGCGGGCGAGCGGGGGCGGACGGGTCGCCGACGGCGCCGAACGAGGGGCGGGATCGGTCGAAGTGACCGTCGTCGACACGCCGGGCGACGGGTACGTCGCGGATCTTCCGGCCGCGCCGGCCGAGGGGCCGGACCCGCCGGGCCTCACGGTCGCGGGCGACCCCCCCCCGCTTGACGGGCCGGCAGTCGACGCCGTCCCGCACCCCCACCCCGCG
>NZ_NEWI01000270.1:0-2262 GCF_002135005.1 Halorubrum sp. SD612
CCACATGACCGTCGAGCCCGCAGCCGCAGGTCATGAACCCGTGCGGGTCGACGGTCATGTGGCCGACCTCGCCGGCGTTGCCGTCCCACCCCGAGAGCACGTTGCCGTCGACGGCCACCCCCGCGCCGATCCCCGAGGAGATGGTGAGATACACCATGTCGTCGGGGTTGCGCTCGGAGTGGAACCGCTCGCCGATGACGCCCGCGATGGTGTCGTTGTGGAGGTACACCTCCTCGGTGTCGAGAAGCCGACCCACCGGGCCGACGAGCGGGATGCGCTCGACGGTGTCCGGGAGGTTCGCGGGGCCCTGAACGATCCCCTCCGCCAGGTCGAGCGGGCCGATCGAGCCGATACCGGCCGCGACCGCCTCGCTCGGTTCGATCCCCGCGTCCGCACAGGCCCCCCGAGTCACCTCCAAGACGGCCTCCGTGACGGCGATGCCGTTCGGCCCCCGCGGCGTGCCTCGCGACGCGGCGCCGAGGACCGCCGCGGTCTCGTCGCCGACGACCGCTCGGACGTTCGTCGCCCCGAGATCGACGCCCACGTAGTACATCGGGTGTAAGCGCGGACCCGCCTCACTTAAGCGGGGCGCTTCGCGCGGTCGAGCGGGGATAAAAAAACGATGTCGTCTCCGCGGAATCGCGTTACGATGCCGACTCGCGGACGAACGTCACCGGGCACGGCGCGGAGAGCATGACCTCCTGCGCCGCGCTGCCGAAGACGGCCTTCCCGGTCGGGGAGCGCCGCCGGCCGCCGACGACGACGCGGTCGGCTTCGAGCCCCTCGGCGGTCTGAACGACCTCCTCCGCGAGGTCGCCGACCGCGCCGCGGATCGAGTGTCGCACGCCGGCCGCCGACAGCGCCTTCGAGAGCTCCCGGATGGTCCTGTGTCGCTCCGCGACCGCGTCCGGGGTCGAGTTCTCGCCGTCCGGGTCGAACCCCAGCTTCGAGCGGGTCTCGTCGAACTCCTTCTCGCCGAACACGTGGGTCAACACGACCTCGGCGTCTGCCGGTCCCGCGAGGGCGATAATCTCGCTCGCGAGCCGCTCGGTGCGCTTCTCGTCTTCGGTGCCGACCGCCAGTACGACCGTTTCGATGCTCATACACGCCCTTGAACCCCGCACGTATTAAAAATAGCGAAGTTTTAACTCAAATCTGAATAAACATTTAACCGATCGATCCTGACACTCTCGCGCACCGAGGCGACGCCCCCGACCGGTTCCGGTCCGACGAGCGGGACGCTATCGACCTCGGAACGGCGTTTAAAAAGCCACTTCGAACGGCTCTCGGCGAGAGAAGGCGGCTCCGACGGCGGCGAAACCCGATCAGTAGTCGGGCGCGTCGTCCTCGACCTCGCGCTTCAGCGAGTCGCGTCGCGACTTCGCGTCGCGACCGGTCGCCTCCAGGAGGAACTCGTTTTTCGCGTCGACGGCGTCCGCGGCGGCGTCGGCGTTCCCCTCGGCGATGACGTCCTCGGCGGGCCGCTCCTCGAAGTGGACCGCCAGCTTGTCCTTCTTGCTGCCGTACTCGGCGGCGCCCGCGACGATCCGGTCGAAGACGGGGTTGTCGGGGTCCTCGACGACGTACAGCTCGTGGCCCTCCCACTCCTCGGTGCCCGTGACCTCGCCGAAGTACTCCTCGACGGAGGCCTTCAGGTCCGGCATGCGGTCGTCCAGATGCTCGCCGCGTCGCATCTTGTACTCCTTCATGCCGCGACCGTTCGACAGGCCGGCGTAAACCAGTTTCGTCACGGTCGCTCGACGCGTTCGGCCGCCGACGCGGTCCGTTTCCGGGCCGCCTACCGGGGCCGTTCGTCGACGTAGCCGCGCTTACACTCCGGACAGATGTCGCCCGCGCGCATCGAACTCCCGTCCGCGGCCCGGACCATCCCGCACTCGGGACAGTAGTACTCGGTCGGCTCGTCGTCCCCTATCGTCTCCAGTTCGGGACTCTCGCCCCGGGTGATCCCCGTCCCGTCCTCGCCGCCGGCGTCGAACGCGACGCTCTCGGCGTCGTCCGGCGCCTCGACGTACTCCGTCCCTTCCTCCGTCTCCTCTCGGTCCGCGGCCTCCGGGGTGAGCCCCCCGCCGAACTCGACGCCGGCGTCGCCGCCCTCGCCGACCTCCGCGCTGAACCCCTCGTCCTCCCCGCCGTGGTCGGGCCACGCGGTCGCGCCGTCGGCGTTGGCGTCTCCCTCGTCGACGGAGGGCCACACGCCCCGCTCCCTGTCGTCCGCCGACTCCGCCTCGCCGTCGAGGATCA
>NZ_NEWI01000271.1:0-2224 GCF_002135005.1 Halorubrum sp. SD612
GGGCCGCGACCGCCGTGTGACGAGCGACGGCCGCGCGGCGCGCCGATCGCGACAGACCCCTTATACCGGATACCGAACCCACGCCCGCCGTGATAGCCGTCGCCGGCGGCAAGGGCGGAAGCGGAAAGACCACGACTACCCTCGGGCTCGCGCGCGCGCTCTCGCGGCGCGGCGCACCGGTGGTCGCGGCCGACGCCGACTGGGACCTGCCGAACCTCGCGCGGTTGGCCGCGGAGACCGGACCCGAACCGACTCCGGTCGGCGCCGGACGCCGCGCCGACGGGGGCGACGTCCGGACCGTACTCGACGGGGTTCGCGGGACGAACCCGGTCCGTCCCGACCGATCGGCGCCGACGGTCCTCGCGGCTCCCGACGCGCCGCGGTCGGTCGACGCGGGCGCGACGTTCGACGCGCTCGACGGCGCGACGCCAGGGGGCGCACCGGTGTTGCTCGACAGCCCGGCTGGCGCGTCGCCCGACGTGGCCGCGCCCCTGCGGGCGGCGAACGGCGCGCTGATAGTGACGCCGCTCAGACGCGCCGCGCTCCGCGACGCGGCGAAGACCGCGGCGATCGCCCGCCGGCTCGACTGCCCGCCGGTCGGCGCGGTCGCGATCGGCGAGACGGGCGTGCCGGATCGTATCGAGCCGTTGCTCGGCTGTCCCGTCCTCGGCGCGATTCCGGACGGCGGGGCCGCTCCGCTGTCCGACCCAGCCGTCCGGAACGCGTACGACGGCCTCGCCTCGCGGCTCGCGGAGACCGCGGCGGCGAGCGGGTGGCAGATCGCGTGAGGATCGCCCCCACCGGCGCCGCCGGGAGAGCGTACGGCACCGACGCGACCGGCCGAGAGGGCCGCCATCGACAGACCCAAAGGTCCACGGGCGGCAGCGAACGTATGGAGACGCTTCCGACTGGGATCTCGGTGCTGGACCGACAGTTCGGCGGGGGGCTCCCGAGCGGTAGCGTCGTCGTGTTGAAGGCGAACCCCGACAGCCAGTCGGAGCTCATTCTGGACCGGTTCGCCCGGGTTCGGCGGTGCCGCTACCTGACGACCGTCCGGTCCGCCGACGCGGTGGAGGCGGGGCTCAGCGGCGACGGCGACGAGGAGACGACCGTCGAAGCCACGGACGAGGTCGGCGACCTCGACGAGGCGACGTCGCTGGCCGGCGACCTCCCCGATGAGGGCACGCTGATCGTCGACTCCGTGGAACCGTTGGAGGAGGGCGCGTCGGCGGCGGCGTACGCAGAGTTTCTCGACGGGATCCGCTCCAGCGTCGACGAGGCCGGCGGCATCGCCCTGCTTCACGCGCTCCGCGGCGGCGAGGACCCCCGGGCGCGGCGGATCACGGAGCAGGTCGCGGACGTGGTGTTCGACCTGCGCACGACCGTCACCGGGACCGAGATCGCGAACCGCCTCGTCATCCCCAAGTTCCGGGGCGGCGCGGCGCTCGAAGAGCCGCTGAAGCTGAAACTCACGGACGCGGTCGCCGTCGACACGAGCCGCGACATCGCCTGACGAGACCGGGCGCTCGCGGTCGGAGCTACAGCGCGGCGGCCGTGACGAGGACGGTCGCGCCGACGACGGCCGCCGCGATCGCCCAGTTCCGTGCGGTGTCGAACGCGCCGTACGGCCCGCCCTTCCGCGAGAAGAGGTACAGCGCGTACACGGCGAGCGGCGCGAGCGTCGGGAGCGTCGCGACCGAGACGGCGGCGGTGAAACTCGACAGCAGCGCGGTCGCGACCGTCGCCGCGCCCGCGACGCCGGCGACGAGCGCGTCCTCGCGTGCCCGTTCGATCTCCATACTCGGTGTGGGCGGGTCGGCGGGCAAAAGGGATCCGTTCGCCGGTCGCGGCGGCCGCTCGCCGGGCAGCGAAAACGACAGAGTCGGTAGAAGCGGGGTCGACTACTCTTCGTCGATCTCGTCGACGATCTCGTCGGCGTCGACGTCGACGTCTTCGAGCGCCTCCTCGATGTCGACGTCGCCGGCGCCGGCGCCGCCCATGCCGCCCATCATGCCGCCGAGACCGCCCATGCCGCCGCCCTCGATGACCTCCTCGATGACCACGCGGTCGAGGTCGAGGCGGTCCATGAGGTCCTGGGCGATCTGCTGTTTCTGGAACATCCACTGCTGGTTCATCTGCATCGCCTGCGTCGCCGTGACGTAGAGGACGTCCTTCTCGACCGCCTCGGTCTCGACGGTCTCCTCGCCGTCGTCGTCCTCCGTGA
>NZ_NEWI01000272.1:0-2187 GCF_002135005.1 Halorubrum sp. SD612
AGAAGGCGATCCGACAGACCTTCCGGAAGGCCCGGCAGGTGAGCCCGACGATCATCTTCTTCGACGAGCTCGACAGCCTCGCGCCCTCGCGCGGGCAGGAGATGGGGAACAACGTCTCCGAGCGCGTGGTGAACCAGCTGTTGACGGAGCTCGACGGGCTCGAAGACATGGGCGACGTGATGGTCATCGGCGCGACCAACCGGCCGGACATGATCGACCCCGCGCTGCTGCGCTCGGGGCGGTTCGACCGGCTCGTGATGATCGGCCAGCCCGACCAGGAGGGCCGCGAGCAGATCCTCGACATCCACACGCGCGACACGCCGCTCGCGCCCGACGTGAGCCTGCGCGAGGTCGCCGAGATCACCGACGGCTACGTCGGCTCCGACCTGGAGGGGATCGCCCGCGAGGCCGCCATCGAGGCGCTGCGGGACGACGACGACGCCGAGGAGGTCGAGATGAAGCACTTCCGGCGCGCGATGGAGTCGGTCCGGCCGACCATCAACGAGGACATCCTCGCGTACTACGAGGACGTGAGAGAGCAGTTCAAGGGCGGCGGCGGCGAGTCGCTGCGCGACACCGGCGGTCGGATCGGTTTCCAGTAGCGCGGCCGGCTGTCGGCGGCCGGCGGCTCGCGGTCTCTCTTGCGGGGACGTTTTTGAGCGTCGCGCGCGTACTCGGAGCCATGTCCGACGACGTGACCGTCGACGTGGAGGTCGAGGTCGAGGTCGACCGCGACGAACTGGAGGTCGAACGCGAGGACGCCGAGGTCCTCGAAGCGACCTACGAGGCGAACGGGATCGAGATCGAGGTCGAAGCGGAGGTGGAGACGCACGGCGGGGACGACGGCGAAGACGAGGACGCCGAGAGCGCGGCCGAAGGCGAAGGGGGGGAGAGCGCGGCCGAAGGCGAAGGCGGAGAGGGCGGCTACGAGGACTTCGAGTAGCGACCCACCGACCCGTTCCGCTCCTTTTAACCTCGCCAGCGACCAATCGGGGGTATGTCCCAGCCCCGCGTCCCCGGCGGCGACAAGAACGCGCTGGAGCTACCCTGCGGGGAGACGATCGGCGTCGGCGACCTGGACCTCGGGATGCGCGAGTACGAGTGCGCCTGCGGCGAGACCCACGCGGTCGTGATGGACGTCCATCCGCCCGAGCGCTTCCTCCCCGATTTCCTCGTCGAGGTCCTCCGCGAGGCGATCGACACGACCAGCGAGGAGATGCCGGAGTTCGACACGCCGCACCTGCTCGGGGTCGTCTTGGAGGAGTTCCCGGAGGCGGTCGTTTCACACGACGCCAGCGAGAACGCCGACGTGGGGTACGCGATGGCCTGGGTGACCGAGTTCGACTCCCGCCGGCTCCACGAGGTCGTCGTCGAGCTCGTCGTCGAGCTGATGGAACACGCCGTGAGCCACGCCGACGACGACGAGGCGCTGTCGGCGTTCGAAGAAGAGATGGTCGAGTTCGACGTGAGCGAGTTCGTCGAGCAGTACCGCGCGGAGCGCGACCTGGAAGCCGAGGACCCGTACGCCTGAACTCCGGCCCGCGCCTCCGTCCGGTTCTCGAAGGACCGCTCAAACTCGGGAAAACGACCGTCTCACGCCTCTTGTCTGACAACCGTCCGACTCCTGTCTCACTGAACCCTATACGTGCGGAGACCGTACGTAAGACGCATGAGCGCCGGTGAATACGACCGGTACGACAGGATCCGCGGCGTGCTCGCCGAGGCGGACGAGCCGCTGACGGCGCGGGAGATTCTCGCCCTCGTCGAGGAGTGCGACGAGTGCGAGGCGATCGACAGCCCGCACCGGGTCGCCACCGTGCTGGGGCGCCGCGCCGAGCGCGGCGAGGTCGAGGTCATCGCGGGCCGGCCGTACCGGTACCGACTCGAGACCTGAGGCCGGACGGGCGTCAGCGACGCCGCCCGCGTCGAGGGGGAGGTGCGGTCGCCCGGCGACGGTCTGCGCAGTTCGCGACGGGACCGTCGCGGGCGGTGACCCGACGCCCGTGTTACATTATAGCAACTACCGTGGCACACGGTCGCTTGCGAAAATCGCAAACTCGCTGCGAGATTCGTACTCTACCGCCGACCTTATTACGATGAGCGTATTCCGTCCGCGTAATGAGCGAGGACCGGACGATTCTCCTTATCGGCAGCGGACCGATCCAGATCGGACAGGCGGCCGAGTTC
>NZ_NEWI01000273.1:0-2177 GCF_002135005.1 Halorubrum sp. SD612
GGCGGCGATCGCCTCCGTCTGTGCGGCCGACAGCTCCGCGGCCGCCGCCTCTAACTCGTCGAGCGTCTCGTCCGCCTCGGCGTCGACCGCGCGGCGCGCCCGGGCGTCCCCGCGCAGCGCCGCGACCCGCTCCTTCAGCCGCTCTATCTCCCCGGTCGTCTCGGCGACCCGCCGCCGGGCCTCCGTCAGGTCGACCGGCTCGATCTCGATCGCCGCGAGCTCCGCCTCGATATCGTCGATCTCCGCCGCGACCGACGCCGTCCGTCCCCGAGAGCGCGCGGCCGCCGCGAGCTGTCGCCGGAGCGTCGCGTCGGTCGGGAGCCGTCCGAGCACCGCGCTCGGTTCCGGCCGCGCCCGGACGTCGGTCGTCTCCTCTCTATCGACTCCCTCCTCAGTCTCGGCCGCGATCTGTCTCGCCCCGGTCACAGCTCTCGGCCGCGCATGCCGTCCGGGTCCGGGTGGTCCGTCCCCGCCGCGAAGGCGGCGTACGGCGTCGACTTGGCCGACCGGTCCGCGTAGGCCGCGGCGGCCGCTCGGACCTCATCGTCGACGGCGCCGAACTCGTTGAACGGCTCGGTGCGCTCTATCTGGACGTCCCCGCCGTGGGACTCCCGCAACCGCAGCGCGAGGAACGCGGCGTACACCGTCTCGTCGAACAGCGCGGCGCGGCCGAACCGCCGGGCGACGACCGACTCGTGGCGACGACACAGGTTCCGGAGGCCGGTTCGAGCGGCCGCCGAATACGTCACGACCAGCAGCACGCCCGCCGGTGGTCGATCTCGGAACTTATCCGTTCCGGACCGGAACGTTTCAGTCGGCTTCAGCGACGGCGGACCCGACTCCGCGCTCGCGGACCGATGTCAGCACCTAGAACCGCTCGACGTCGAACTCGGCGACGTCGGCGCCGTCCGGGTCGTCCCCGGTCTCGTCGCCGAGGCCGCTGGCCGCGAGAGCGCGCTCGCGCGCGGCCGGCTCCGAGGGCGCGACGACGACCGTGCCGTCGACGGGGTCGTCACCGACCGCCCGGTACACGTCGTCGTCGCCGTCGAACTCGGTGGCGTACGTCCGGAGCACGGCCGCGACGCGCCGCTCGGTGGCCGCGAGGTCGGCGTCGCCGTTCTCGAACTCGCGGAGCGCGTCCTCGACGTTCCGTATCGCGGAGATCCGGTCCATCTACGTCGTCCGGAGGTGGCCCTGCTTGGGTTCGTACACTTCGCCCTTCGTGCGGAGCTTCTCGATCTCCTGTTCGGCCTTCCCCGGATCCATCCCGATCTCGCCCGCGCGGTCGAGCACCTCGTCGACGGGGGCGCCGTCCTCGTACTCCTCCTCGATGTCGGCGATGAGCCCCTTGATGTTCTTGATGCGGTCGCGCTGGCTCTTCGAGGTGCCAGTCTCGACCACGTCGGCGTCGAACTGCCCCGTCTCCGGGTCGACGCCGATGTCCTTGAGACACGATTCGACGATGTCCGTCGCGCGGTCGGCGTCCTCGCGCTCGACGGTGTCCGAGAGGCGCACCCGCGCGCTCGCCTCCGAGAGCCGCACCATCGCCTCCAGCTTCCGGGCGGTGACCGGCACCGGCGCGTCCTCGTCGGCGCCCTTCGAGCGCAGGTCGACGTAGAACTCCTCGATGAGCTCTTTCGCCTCCTCCGTCATCGTCGGGAAGCAGGACCGCTTCGCGTGGGCGATGTACTTCCGCAGCAGCTCCGAGTCGATCTCCGGCGCGACCTCCTCGGTCACCTCCGCGACCTGCTCCGAGGTGAACTCCGAGCTCGCCAGCTCCTCGCGCTGGGTGTTGAGCTCGCCGGCGTAGTTCGTCTTGATGATGTGTTGCGCCAGCCGGGAGTCGTGTTCCGGGTCCGGGCTGTCCGTCACCGTGAAGATGAGGTCGAACCGCGAGATGAGCGCGGGCTCTAAGTCGATCTGCTCGCCGATCGGCTCGTACTGGTCGAACCGGCCGTACTTCGGGTTCGCCGCGCCGAGCAGCGAACACCGCGCCTTGAGGGTGGCGTTGATCCCGGCCTTCGAAACCGAGATCTTCTGCTGTTCGAGGCCCTCGTGCATCGCGGAGCGGTCCGAGGAGTTGTGGACGACGAGCCCGTTCGCGACGAAGTTGTGCGTCTCCTCGACGGTCAGGTCGTACACCCGGGGTCGCTCGCCGTCCTCGATCCGCGCCAGTA
>NZ_NEWI01000274.1:0-2169 GCF_002135005.1 Halorubrum sp. SD612
GGCCGGAGCGGAGCGAAGGCCGCCAGCGACGAGGCTGGGGAGGCGTGAGGCTGTGCGGGGCGGGAGTCAAAGGGGCAGCCGCGAGGGCGACGGCGCGCGACGTAAGGACTGGAGGGAGCGAGCAGCGCGAGCGACCGAGGACCGCAACGAGCGCACCGAGCCGTCGCGGCTGGGGCTTTGGAGGTGTTCGCCGCCGCTCCGTCGTCGGTTTATAAACAACTGTGGCTCTCGGAGATTTCTCTCACTACGTTCGAGAAATGCACCGGCCGAGATTTGAACTCGGGTTGCAACCATGGCAAGGTTGCGTGATACCACTACACTACCGGTGCGTGCTTCGCATTCGATCGTAGCCCGGGTCGGAGATATAAGGGTTCCGAACGACGGTCGGCGGAAGGGTCATCGGTGGCGCGTCCTCACTCGTGAACGATGACCGATCTCCCCGAGCGAATCCACAGACGCACCGCCCTCCGCGCGGCCGGCGGTCTCGCCGGAGCGACCCCCCTTCCCGCGCTCTCGGGCTGTCTCGGCGACGACGGGAGCGACGGAGCGGACGGCTCCGACGACGATACCCCACCGGACGACGGCGCGGACGTCGCGTACGACGTCGAGACCGTCGCGGAGGGGTTCGAGAACCCGTGGGGGCTCGCGTTCCTGCCCGGCGAGGGCAGCCTGCTGGTCACCGAGCGGCCGGGGCGGCTCTCGCTCGTCGACCCCGCGGACGGGAGCGTCGAGCCGGTCGCGGGCGCGCCCGAGGTGTTCGCGGAGGGGCAGGGCGGCCTGCTCGACGTCGCGGTCCACCCCGACCACCCGGACGATCTGCGCGTGTACCTCACGTACTCCGCGGCCAACGACGCGGGCGAGGCGGCGACGCACGTCGGGTCCGGGCGGCTCTCGCTCGACGCCGACGGCGCGCCGGTGCTCGACGGCTTCGCCCCGATCCGCGTCGCGCAACCGTTCCGCGACACCGACCTCCACTTCGGATCGCGGGCGACGTTCGGCCCCGAGGGGTCGCTGTTCGTCACGGTCGGCGACCGGCGCGACACCGACTTCGGCCCCGACCACGTCTCGCAGAGCCGCTCGAACGAGCTTGGCGCGACGCTGCGGCTGACGCCCGACGGCGACCCCCACCCGGACAACCCGTTCGTCGGCGAGCCCGACGGCTCGGACGCGGTCTACAGCTACGGCCACCGCAATCCGCAGGCGATGACCGTGCGCCCCGAGACGGGCGCGGTCTGGCAGTGCGAGCACGGCGAGGAGGACGGCGACGAGATCAACGTGATCGAGCGCGGCGGCAACTACGGGTGGCCGGTCGCCAGCGAGGCGTGCCGCTACGGGACCGACGACCCCGTCGCGCCCGGTCACGACGAGCGCGACGACGTGGTCGCGCCGGTCCACTACTGGCCGTGCGGCTCCGGCGGCTTCCCGCCCAGCGGCGCGGTCTTCTACGACGGCGACGCGTTCCCCGAGTGGCGGGGAGACCTCTTCGCGGGCACGCTCGCGGCGCGGTATCTCGGGCGGTTCACGGTCGACGGTACCGGCCAAGACGCGGCCGTGACCGAGCGCGACCCGCTGCTCGACGACCGCGAGTGGCGAATGCGCGCGGTCGCGGTCGAGCCGGGCACCGGTCACCTCTACGTCGCGGTCGACGACGGCGACGCGCCGGTCGCGCGGATCGCTCCGGCGTGACGGCGGCGGTCCGGGCCGCCCCGGCGCGCCCTCTGACCGCGGTGACGGTTGTCACGATCTGACGGCCAGATCCCGCGGCAAACCCCGTGTGAACGCGGCACAGCCGGAAATCGGGACCGCTATCCTTTTACGGTGGCGTCCGGAATCGAGGGGTACAGTCTCGCCACGATGCGTACCGAAGACGGGCTCACGATCTGTGTTCCGTCTTCGCTCGTCCGGGAGGCCGAGGACGACCGCGAGGCGACTCGCAAACTCGGCTACGTCGCCCGTGCGGCGGCGGTGTTCCGGGCGGATCGGCTCGTCGTCTTCCCAGACCGGGACGGCGACGGTCGACGGGGCGGGGAGTACGTCCGCACCGTGCTGGGGTACGCCGCGACGCCGCCGGAGCTCCGGAAGGACCTCTGGGGGCAGCGCGACGAGCTCCGGTACGTCGGCGTGCTCCCCCCGCTCCTGCCCCTTATTCCCCTCTGACGCTGCCGACGC
>NZ_NEWI01000275.1:0-2150 GCF_002135005.1 Halorubrum sp. SD612
GCCTGACCGTCCTCGGGGAGCACGGACCGCTCCGGGAGGCGCTCGCCGGGCTCCCGGAGCGGATCGACAGCGAGGTCCTCCGCGTCGGGGGGTACGACTGGCGACAGCACCTCTTCGACCCGGGACTGACGGACCGGCAGTTCGACGCGCTCGCGGCCGCCGTCGACTGCGGGTACTACGAGTCCCCGCGGACCGCGTCCGTCGAGGAGGTCGCGGAGCGGATCGACGCCGCGCCGAGTACCGCGTCCGAACACCTCCGGAAGGCCGAATCGGCGATGATGACCGCGTTCATGGAGCTTCGCGACGTGGCCTGACCGGGCGTGTGACGACACGCGCGACCGTCGACGCGCGACCGTCGACTCGCTCTAGTGAACCGTCCGGTCGTCGCTCGTGTCGATCTCCTCGATCGGGTCGGCGTTGCCGAACTCGGGCGTCGGCCCGTCGCCCGGCTCCGCCCAGTCGACCGCGTTCCGGAGGACCTGCCGGACGTCCTCGTCGTGGTAGATCGGGTACGTCTCGTGACCCGGGCGGAAGTAGAACACCTTCCCGCTCCCGCGGCGGTAACAGCAGCCGGATCGGAACGTCTCGCCGCCCTCGAACCAGGAGGTGAAGACGAGCGTGTCCGGCGCCGGAACGTCGAACCGCTCGCCGTACATCTCCGTCTCGTCCAGCTCGATCCGCTCGCCGATCCCGTCGGCGATCGGGTGGCTCGGCTCGATCGTCCACAGCCGCTCGCGCTCGGCGGCCTCGCGCCACTTCAGCGAGCAGCTGGTCCCCATCAGCCGTTTGAATATCTTCGAGTAGTGCGCGGAGTGGAGGACGATCAGGCCAGTTCCGTCGAGGACGCGCTCGTGGACGCGGTCGACGACCGCGTCGCGGACCTCGTCGTGGGCGGCGTGGCCCCACCAGACGAGCACGTCGGTGTCGTCGAGGACCGCCTCCGTGAGCCCGTGGTCCGGCCCCTCGTCGAGGGTCGCGGTGCGGACCTCGTGGCCGCCCTCGCGGAGCGCGTCCGCGACGACCGCGTGGATCCCGTCGGGGTACACCTTGGCGACGACGTCGCTCTCGCGCTCGTGTCGATGCTCGTTCCAGACCGTGACGCGTGCCATGCTCGGAGTCAACGCCCGACCGACTTGAGAGGTCGCCCTCGGCGCGCGGACTCGGCGATAAGCGCGGACCCGAAGGCACTTGACTCCGGAGACGACACGACGGCCCATGACGGGTCCTCGGGAGCTGTACCGCCGGCTCGACGACTGGGCGCGCGGCCTCTCACGGCTCCGCTACGCCCTCCTTACCGGCGTGGTCGTGGCGACGACGCTCCTCTCGGTCGGTGTCCTCCTCGACATCACCACGACGGTTCAGGCGGTCACGATGGGCGTCACCATGGCCGTGCTCTACTACGCGTTCGACATGAACGCGGACGAGGCGTGAGCGCTTACGCCGACTCGGGCGTCGCTTCGACGTCCGCGAGCCGCTCCGCGAGGTACTCCGCGATCGAGACGGGCTCCTCCTCGACGAACCGCGCGAGCTCCTCGCCGTCCGCGCTCTCGACGACGACCGTCGGGATCAGCTCGATCCCGTACTCGTCGACCAGTTCGCCCTCCTTGCCGTTCGGTCCCTTCGTCACCGGGAACGCCTCGATGCGGTCGTCGGGGACGCCGGCGGCCGCGAGCGCGGCGCCGAACTCGGGGAGCTGTCGCCGGCAGTCGCCGCACCAGTCGCCGCCCCACACGTTAAATACGAAGTCGTCGGCTCCGAGCGCCGCGAGGACCGAATCGTCGAACGCCTCCGCGTCGAGGTCGTCGGCGGGCGCGAGCGTTTCGAGCGTCATGGCGCCCGGTAGGTCGTCGGGACACGTAAACCGCGCGTCGGTGGCAAACGCGGGGACGAACTGCGGTCGCGAGCGGTCAGTGACGCCGCCGGCGAGCCCGGCCGTGCGCATTCGCGACCCGCTTGCGAACGGCGGACGCCTCCCGCGGCCGACGCGGTCGGTCCCCCTGCGGCGGACGGCGAGGCTATCGGGCGGTGACTCTCGACGCGTGTCACCACGTGCCGGGGAACTCTCGACTCCGTATTCCGTCGGGGACCGGTGACGCCGGATACGGGTGGCGGCTCCGCCCCCGAAAGACGGAGGGCGGAAGGCGCGCCGG
>NZ_NEWI01000276.1:0-2138 GCF_002135005.1 Halorubrum sp. SD612
CGACCGACGACGGCCCGCGGTTCCACAAGCCGATGCTGACGCCCGGCGAGTACGAGGCCGCCATCGGCGAGAAGCCGCTCGACTCGATCGAGTTCGACACGTTCCACGACACCTGGTAGGGCGGCGCGAAGCGCCCTTCGAACGACAGCGAGCGTGCGCTGTCCTCGCGGTTGGGGCTTTGGAGGTGTTCTTCGGGGTCCCGGTTACCTGACCCTGTTTCTATTCTCCGGACATGCTGTATCGGCTACGTTTCCGCATACAGGAGGGTTCGTCGGCACTCAGGGCAGACGTACGGAACTGGCGTCAGGATCTCGTCCGCTCGGATACTACTGAGAAATCCGTCGTCTGTCGATGGTGAAACGATGGATAGTTCGCCAACGGCGTCGGTTCCTTGCAGTTCCATCCGTTCCAGAGGTTCCTCGCAATCGGGACACGTCTTCTCGGAGGGCATACCCGTCAAGAGTACGGTTGCCCCTCCGGAAAATCAATTCGATGTGTTTTCACGTTCGGACAGAACTGATTCGCTCTAACAGAGATCGAGACGCAGCATCCATCTACCGGCCGTTTCACTCGAGATAGCACTTATAAATTAGAATTTTATGGCTCTGTTGAAATCCTTAGGAAGTGATATACTCTGACCAGGGCGTGGTCAGTATAGCGGTAGCGGTGAGCGATAGCGGGAATGGGTATCGCAGATCGCCGGCCGCGATGTCGTATTTAGATAGTCCTGAGCGACAGCGACGGGCGCGTATAAATGGTAGACGGCGGCGCGCCTGCGAGCGGCCGCCACCGGCGGCCGCGAGCCAGCCCGCGAGGGACGCGGTGAGCGCTCGGAGAGCGCGAACCGCGAGGCTGGGGAGGCGTGAGGTGCTGTGCGGGGCTGTGCGGGGCGGGACTCAAAGGGGCAGTCGCCGGCGGCTTCGCCGCCGGCTGCCCGTGGCGCGTCGCGCCACGCTGCCGGGAGGACGAAGACGCGCGACGCAAGTAGCGAGGGACCGAAGGTCCCTCGGACAGCAGGCGGCGAAGCCGCCGGCGAGACCGCAGGGAGGGAGCGATAGCGACCGACCGAGGACCACAGCGAGCGCATCGAGTCCTCCCGGCTGGGGCTTTGAAGCCGTTCGTGGTCGATCCACAGTCGGCCATTTATAAACAAGCGACTGGAGCTTTGGAGGCACTCGCCGCAGTAGCGTCGGCTACTTATAAACAGCCGACAGCAACACCGCAATCTGGCTTATAAATGACCACTCCCAAGACGTGCTATTCCCACTCCCGTGACTACTCCCCGTCGCGCGTGGGGAGGTCGGGCTCGTAGCCGACCGCGTCGACCGCCATGTCGAGGACGTCCTCGACGTTCTCGTCCTCCGTGACGCTCATCGTCGCGTCGACGGACTCGGCTTTCACCGCGTCGAAGCGGTCGTGTTTGTTCGCCACGGTGAGCAGCGGCACGTCCGCGCCGAACAGCTCGCGGACCTCCTCGCGGAGCTCCAGCTGGACGTCGAGGGGGTAGCCGCAGTCGCCGGAGGGGTCGATGACGAAGACGACGGCGTCCGCGAGGTGTTCGAGGGCGCTCACCGCCTGCCGCTCGATGTCGTTGCGCTCGTCTTCGGGGCGGTCGAGGAGACCGGGGGTGTCGACGATCTGGTACCGGACGTGGTTCCGGTCGAAGTGGCCGATCTGGACGCCCTTCGTGGTGAACGGGTACTCCGCGATCCGGTTCGACGCGCGGGTGACGCGGTTCACGAACGACGACTTCCCGACGTTCGGGTAGCCCGCGACGACGATGGCGGGCTCGTCGGGGTCGATCTCCGGGAGGACCTTCAGCTGGTCCCGCGAGTCGCCGATGTACCGTAAGTCCTCTTCGATCTGGTCCATCACGTCGGCCATGCGCGCGAACGCCTGCTTGCGGTGTTTGCGGGCGGTGTCCACGTCCGAGTTCCGGATCTTCGTCGTGTACTCGTCGCGGAGGTCCTCGATCTGGCGGCCGGCCCACATCACCTGCGAGAGCGCCTGTCGGAGGCGGTCGACGTCGACGATGGCGTCCGCCAGCTCGTAGTAGAACGGGTCGACGTCGAAGCCGAAGTCGGGCCACGAGGTGACGACGTTCTCCAAGTTGTCGGAGAGCACGTTGCCGGCGGTCC
>NZ_NEWI01000277.1:0-2134 GCF_002135005.1 Halorubrum sp. SD612
GGGGGGGACTGCCGGGCCGTCGGGGCGGGCGCGTCGGCGCCGCACCGGCGTGCGCGCGCGGCGGTGGGCGGGGCGGTGCGCGGCACCGCGGCGGCCGCCGGGCGCGACGCGCGCCTTCACGTCGCGCACACCTCGACGCCGGAGGCGGTCGACGCGGTCGCCGAGGCCCGCCGTGACGGGACGGACGCGACCTGCGAGGTGACGCCGCACCACCTCTACCTCTCCCGCGAGCGGGCGCGGTCGCTCGGGACGTTCGGGCGCATGAACCCGCCGCTCCGGTCGGAGGAGCGCCGCGAGGCGCTGTTCGCGCGGCTCGCCGACGGCGACGTCGACGTCGTCGCGACCGACCACGCGCCCCACACGGTCGCGGAGAAGCGGACGGGCCTCGCCGACGCGCCGAGCGGCGTCCCGGGCGTGGAGACGCTGTACCCGCTCCTGCTCGAATCGGCCCGGAACGGGGAGCTGTCGCTCGAACGCGTCCGCGACGTGATCGCCGCGAACCCGGCCGAGACGTTCGGCCTCGACCGGAAGGGGCGGGTGGCCGAGGGCCGCGACGCCGACCTCGTCTTAGTCGACACCGCGGACCCGCGGGAGATCGAGGCCGCCGCGCTCCACAGCGCCTGCGCGTGGACGCCCTTCGAGGGGCTCCGGGGAGTGTTCCCCGAGGTCACGCTGGTCCGCGGCGAGGTCGTCTACGAGCGCGACCCCGCGACCGGGGCCGCGTCGTTCGGCGAGCCGGTCGGGCGGAACGTCCGGGAGCCGTAGTCGCACGCGGCGAGGGTCCCGCGCGGTCGACGCCGGGAGGCCCGGACACCGAAATCCCGAGACGCCGAAATCGGCCGCGACGAGCGGACCACCGCCGGCGGAACGCATATGCCGCTGCTCGCCGTAGTCGCTGTATATCGATGATCACGGGGAGCATTCGCACGGTCGCGTCCGGACGGGAGGCCGATCCGGACGGGGCGGGCCGGAGATGACGGGCCCCGGAGAGTCGGGATCGGTCCCGACCGGTTCCGCGGAGTCGGCCGGCGCGGAGTCGACCGACGGCGACGGGGACGCCGTGGTGACGACGGGCGCCGCCGCGGCGGTCACACCCGAGACGCCCGCCGACGTCGCCGCGCTCGCGGACCGGATCGCGGGGGAGGTCGAGGAGGTGATCGTCGGCAAGCGCGAGGCGGTCGAACACGTCCTCGTCACCGTGCTGGCGCGCGGCCACCTCCTCGTCGAGGACGTTCCCGGCGTCGGGAAGACGACGCTGGCGAAGTCGGTCGCGCGCTCTATCGACGGCTCGTTCAAGCGCGTCCAGTTCACGCCCGACCTGTTGCCCTCCGACGTCACCGGCGTCAACGTGTTCAACCGCCGCACCGACGAGTTCGACTTCCAGCCCGGGCCGGTGTTCGCGAACGTCGTGCTGGGCGACGAGATCAACCGCGCCCCGCCGAAGACGCAGTCGGCGCTGCTGGAGGCGATGGAGGAGAACCAGGTGACCACCGACGGGACCACCCGCGGGCTGCCGGACCCGTTCTGCGTGATCGCGACGCAGAACGACGTGGAGCCCGGACAGACGTACGAGCTCCCCGTCGCGGAGGTCGACCGCTTCACGAAGAAGATCCGGCTCGGCTACCCGGACGCCGAGGAGGAGGCCGCGATCCTCGGCCGGCTCAGCGGCGACCACCCGGTGGACTCGGTCGAGCCCGTGGCGACGGTCGCGGACGTCCGGCGGGCCCGCCGGATCGTCGGCGAGATCGAGGCCTCGGAGGCGGTCCGGGAGTACGTCGCCCGGCTCGCGGTGTTCACGCGGCGGAACGCGAGGCTCGGGGCGAGCCCGCGCGGGAGCCTCGCGCTGCTCCGGGCGTCGCAGGCCCGCGCCGCGCTCGACGGCCGGGAGTACGTGATCCCCGACGACGTTCAGGCGGAAGCGCCGACCGTGCTCTCGCATCGGATTCGAACCGAGTCGGGCGGGACCGACGGCGCGGACGTCGTCGACGACGCGCTCGACCGCGTCCGCGTGGAGTGACGACCGTGACGCCGACCCCGCTCCCGTTCAGATGACGCCCGCACTCACCCGCCGGGGACGCGTCGCCGGCGGGTGAGTGCGGGCGTCATCTGAACGGGAGCGGGGTCGGCGTCACGG
>NZ_NEWI01000278.1:0-2106 GCF_002135005.1 Halorubrum sp. SD612
AGAGGAGGTCGGGGTCGCCGCCGTCGACGCCGCGCGCGCAGTTGTGGACGTACACCTCCTCGCAGCCGTCGGCGTCGAGGTCGGCCGCGCAGACGCCCATCCCGTGGCGCGTCCCGTCGGCGACGATGCCGCAGGCGGCGTCGGAGAAGCGGCCGTCTTCCCGGGCGTACAGCCGGTTCGGCTCGCCGTAGCCGGCGACGAAGACGAGCGGCCCGTCGCGACCGGGCGTCACCGCGACGCCGTACCCGCGCATCGGGCGCCCGTCGTCGACGAGCGCGGACCGCTCCGTGAACATGGCCGCCCGTCACCGCTCCGCGAATATGAACGCACGGGTTGGATACGGCCGCGCGGTCGCGGGAGGAAATCCTCGGCGGCGAGGCGTCCGGCCCGTCGGCGACGCTACAGGTTCCGCTCGATGTAGCGGTTTATCCGCGAGACCCGGTCCGAATCGAACGTCCAGAGGCCCCGCCACGTCCGGGGCTCGGTCTCGACCGCGAGGAGCCCCACACCCCCCTCGATCCCTCGTTTGAGGTCGCTTTCCGGGTCGCTCTCGGCCGGATGCGGCCCCTCCGGCGGTCGGTACACCACGAACCAGCTGTCGGCGAAGTCCGGGCCGTCGCCGGCGTGGACCACCGCGTCGAGGTCCTGCGGGAGCTCGTCCGGCACGCCGTAGAGGTGCGTGTCGACGCCGGTGTCGGCGACGCGCTCGTACACCTCTCGGGTGCCGACCTCGTCGTCGATGCGCGAGAGCCGCTGGAACGACGAGCGCAGGGTGCCGTCGCCGGCGGTCCACGCCGCCCGCTCGATGAACCGGGAGACGGTGATGAGGAGCAGCTTCTGCCGGTTCGACTCGGGGTACCCCCGGAGCGTGAACGTCGCGTCGTCGAGGCCGCTTATCACCGACGGGAGGTCGACGTCGGAGAGCGACCGGCTGCCGGTGATGTACAGGTCGGAGTTGACGAAGAGCACCGCGTCGCCGAGCTCGCCGAGCGTCGACCCCGCCACCACCTCGTCGCCCTCCACGAGCAGGACGAGGTTCTCGATGTCGGCGGGGTCGCCGCCGTCGAACGGGACGTCCTCGTGGCGCCGAAGGACGTCGACGTCGAGGGCGGGGACCGGCTCGTCGGACTCGGCGGCGTCGACCGTCGTCAGTTCTCGGGGCGTGAGACCGAGGGTGCCGTCTCCGCCGACGGCTCCGGCCCCGTCGGTCAGGCGTCGGTCGCCCGGCGCGTCGGCCGCGCGGCCGTCGACCACCCGCACTGCGTCGTCGCCGAACGTGTCCACGAGCATATTTATCACGGGGTCCGGGTCGGTGCGGTTGACGACGACCACGGAGCGCTCGGGTCCGTCGAAGCGATCGAGAAACTGTTCGAGTGTCACGTGCCCCGGAGTCAGCGAGTTCGACTCATAAGAATTCTCTCTCGGTTATCGGGGCTGAGAACGAACGACGCCGACTACCGGGTACACCATGGTCCCCGGTCCGCGCAGCGAGCGCGGCGGAGTCCGGTGAGGCCGGCGGCCGGCCGGAGCCGCCTACGCGCCCAGCGCGTCTTCGAGCAGCTGGAGCGGGTGTTCGATCTCGTACCCGGTACCGTGCTCCATCTGCATCGCGCAGGTCGGGCACTCCGTCATGCCCACCTCGCCCTCGGCGTCCTCCATGTGCTCGAACATCTCTTCGCCGATCTCCATCGACTTCTCGTACTTCTCCTCCTTCCAGCCGTAGGTGCCGGAGATGCCCGAACAGGAGTCGCCGACGTCCTCCATCTGAACGCCGTCGACGTCGCGGAACGTCTCGACCGCCTGCCGCGAGAGCCCCTGGTTGCGCGCGTGACACGGGGCGTGGTACGCGAACGCCCGCTCGTCGTCGAGCCCGCCGGCCGCGTCGAGCTCGCCCTCCAAGTCCTCGTGGATCCGGAGGTACTCCAGCGCCTCGAAGGTGTGCTCGGCGACGTCCTCGATCCCGTGGAGGTCGAACAGCTCGGGGTACTCCTGGCGCAGCGACAGCGAACAGGAGGTACAGGAGGCGATCACGTCGGCGCCGTCGCCGATGGCCTCGACCAGGTTCTCGACGTTCGTCTCGGCGTGGCGCCGCCGTGATCGCCTCCT
>NZ_NEWI01000279.1:0-2098 GCF_002135005.1 Halorubrum sp. SD612
GGTCCTCGACGTCCTCGTACTCGACCTCGTTGTTGGCGAGCCCGGTCTCGCAGCGCGGGCACTGCGAGATGGACCGCTTCCCCTGCTCGACGAGCCCGTTGTCGGCGACCTCGGAGAACGCCCACCACGCGGCCTCCATGTACTCCGGGGAGACCGTCTCGTACGGGTCCTCCCAGTCCATCCAGACGCCGATGGACTTGAAGTCCTCGTCCATCGCCGCCCGGTTCTCTACGGCGAACTCCTTGCACTTCTCGATGAACGCCTCCATCCCGTACTCCTCGATGTCTCGCTTGTTCTCGAAGCCGAGCTCCTCCTCGACTTTGACCTCGATCGGGAGCCCGTGCATGTCGTAGCCGGGGCGGTCGGTGACGCGGTGGCCGGTCATCCGCTTGTGCCGGATGACGGCGTCCTTCAGCGTCTTGTTCCAGGCCGTCCCGAGGTGCATCTGCCCGGAGGTGTACGGCGGCCCGTCCACGAAGAAGAACGGCGGGTCGTCGGCGTGCGCCTCTTTCGCCGCCTCGTAGGCGTCGTGCTCGTCCCAGTACTCGTCGACCGCCGACTCGACGTCGGCGGGCGCGTACTGGTCGTCGATCTGCTCCATACGCGTTGGTCTGCGCGCGCGTATTTGAATACGGCGGAGTCGTGGGAAGAGTTCAGACGGCGGTGTCGCGGGAAGAGTTCAGACGGCGGAGTCGTGGGAAGAGTTCAGACGGCGGTGTCGCGGGAAGAGTTCAGACGGCGGAGTCGTGGGAAGAGTTCAGACGGCGGAGTCGCGGGAAACCGCTCCGTCGCCTCGGCGCTCGGCGGTCCCGACCCGAGTAATCGATCCATACCAATACCGAAGGAGGCCTTGCGCCCCGTATGGACACTGTACGTCTGACGCTCGTCGGCGCGGCAGTACTGTTCGTCGCGGTCGCCGCGACCGGCGGGGCGATCGCCGCCGACCCGGTGACGCTCACCGTCTCGGTGACCGACCGGGGCGGCGACGCCGTCGGCGGCGCGACCGTCGAGGCGGCGTGGGAGACCGACGCGGGCGAGACGGGGACCGCGTCGGGGGCGACGGCGAGCAACGGGCGGGTGCTCCTCGACGTTCCCCAGGGCGCCGATGTCGAGTTGGACGTCGACGACGACCGGTTCGTCCGGAACCGCCCGCTCCGGATCGGAAACGCGAGCGAGGCGGACGTCGCCCTCGGCGTCGCCCGGAGCGGGACCGCGACGGTGACCGTGGTCGACGACGAGAACCGGTCGCAGGCGGACGCGGCGGTGCGGGTCCGCGAGGACGGGCGGACGGTCGACCGCGGCGAGACCGACGCCGACGGCGTCTACGAGACGGCGCGCCTCGAACGCGGCGACTACGAGGTCGTCGTCGTGAAGCCGGGGTACCTCGAAGCGTCGCGTCCCGTGACGGTGGCGGCGAACGCCGAGACCGAGATCGCCGTCGAGCGGGGCACCGCGACCCTCGAAGTCCGGACCCTCGACGACCACTTCGACCCGCCGGCGCCGATCGAGACGGGAGCGGTGCGGGTCTCCTCGTCGGTGTTCGACGGACGGGTGAGCGTGACGGAGGGGACGGCCTCGCTCACCGTGCCGGTGAACGCCCTCTACACGGTCGCGGTCGTCAAGGACGGGTACGAGCCGTCGCTCGAACGCGTCAGGGTGCGGGAGTCGTCGGCGAGCGCGAACGCGACCGCGCAGCGGACCGCGACCCTCTCGGTCGCGCCGGCGAACCGTCGCGTCCTGGTCGGGGAGACGACGCGCGTGACGGTGCGGAACGCCTACGACGAGCCGGTCGCGGGCGCGACGGTCGAGGTCGACGGCGAGGCGGTCGGGGAGACCGACGACCGCGGCGAGGCCGAGGTGCCGATACCGTCGGCCGGGAACCGCACGGTCGTCGCCCGGGACGGCTCCGTCGCGTCCGAGGCGGTGACGGTCGAGGGCGTCGACACCGCGGAGGCGGCGGACGGGAACGGCTCTGACGGCGCCGGGAACGGCTCTGACGGCGCCCGCAACGGCCCCCACGAAGTGGACGCCTCCGGGCCAACCGCCGCAGGCCCCCCCGGCTCCCCCGCCGTCCCCGCCGCCCTCCCCCTCACCCGCG
>NZ_NEWI01000027.1:0-26130 GCF_002135005.1 Halorubrum sp. SD612
CGGCCCGCTCGGCCCGTGCGCGCTGCCACGACTCCTCGCGCGACTCGTAGGTGCGGATCGCGCGCAGGAAGTCGACCTCGGAGAACTCAGGCCAGTAGGGGGCACAGAAGTAGACGGCGGCCTCGTTGCCGTTGGCGTGCCACGGGAGGAAGTTCGAGGTGCGCTCGTCGCCGCCGGTGCGGACGATCAGGTCAACGTCGCGGATCGGGCGGTCGTACAGGCGCGACTCGACGGTCTCGACGTCGACGTCCCCGGGAGCCATCTCGCCCGCGTCCACGTCGCGGGCGATGGCGCGCGCGGCGTCGAGCAGTTCGGTCCGGCCGCCGTACGCCAGCGCGACGTTGAGCGTGAACCGGTCGTTGCCGGCGGTGCGCCGCTCCGCGTACTCGACCGCGTCGCGGACGCGCGGCGGGAGCCGGGCCACGTCGCCGATGGCGCGGACGCGGACGCCCTCATCGTGGACGCGGTCGGCGTCGGCGAACTCGCGCAGCTTGCGTTCGAGCAGGTCGAAGAGGGGTTTCAGCTCCTCGTCCGGGCGCTCGAAGTTCTCGGTGGAGAAGGCGTAGAGGGTGAGCTCCGAGACGCCGAGGTCGGCGCACCAGTCGAGGACCTGTTCGGTGGTGTCCGCGCCGGCGCGGTGTCCCTCGGGAGCGTCGTCGCCCTGCTCGCGGGCGTACCGACGGTTCCCGTCCTGGATGACGGCGACGTGGTCGGGGACGTCGTCGATCTCGCGGCGGAGGTGCCGCCGGTACGCGCGCCCGGCGAGGCCGCGGAGACGCTGCCACATGACGGGGTCCACGACGCCGAACGGTATGTAGCTTTATGAATCGGTCCGGCGACGGTCGACGCATGGAGGCCGCCTACGTCTTCCGCGTCGCCGTCCGACTCGATCCCGCGGACGCCGCCGTCGACCCGGGCCGGTTCGAGACGACGATGGAACTCCCCGCGAGCGACCCCGGTGCCGACGGGTGGCTGTTCTTCCGCGACCGGCTGTGGCGCGGCGAGGTCGGCGACGAGCCGTCGTTCCGGCGGCTGGCCGCGGAGCGCCTCGGACTGGCGGACGCCGCGAGCCTCGAGGTCGCCGCCGCCGACTTCCGCGAACTCCGCACCGACGAGGCGTACCGCGACGCGCTGACGGACGCGATCGCCGCGGACCTCGGCCGCTTCAACGCCGACTCGGTCGACGAGGTCCTCCGCAAGTACCTCGGCTCGTCGGTCCACGTCCGGGGGTGACGCGAGGGGGGGGAAGCCGGCCGCCCGGACGGCTCCGGTCGGTGTGAGCAGGGATCCCGCGCACCCGCAACGCACTTGCCCGCCCCCGGCGTACGGGTGGACCGTATGGCCGTCACCGATTACGACTTCCACCTGTTCGACCTCGACGGGACCCTCGTCGACGCCGAGTGGGAGTACACCCGAGCGGTGTTCGACCGCGTCGGCGGCCGGCTGGGCCGCGAGTTCTCGGACCGGGAGGCGCGGGTCCTCTGGAGCGGTCTCGGCGGGTCTCGCGCGGAGACGCTCCGCGGGATGGGGGTCGACCCCGAGGCGTTCTGGCCCGCGTTTCACTCCGTCGAGGACCCGGTCGCCCGCGCGGAGGCGACGTACCTCCACGACGACGCCGCGCGGCTGCTCGACCGCGTCGAGGAGGTCGGCGGGCCGACGGGGCTCGTCACCCACTGTCAGGAGTTCCTCGCCGAGCCCGTCCTCGACCGCGTCGGCCTCGACGACCGCTTCGACGCCGTCGTCTGCTGCACCGACGAGACGGGGTGGAAGCCGTCCCCAGACCCGATCGAGACCGCGATGAGAGACCTCGGCGTCGATCCGACCCGAGGTCGCGGCTACTACGTCGGCGACGGCGAGAGCGACGTGGCGGCCGCCTGGAACGCCGGCCTCGACGCGGTCCACGTCGAGCGCGTCGGCCACGACGAGCGCGGGCGGTGCGTGCTCGGGGACCGGCGCGTGCGCCGGCTCGACGAGCTTGTCGACGCGTCGTGAGCGATTTATGCCGCCGCGGGCCGACTCGCGACACATGACGAAGTGGTTCCACAGCGGCCGCCGCCGCGACCTCTGCGCGCTCCTGTACGAACACGGGGAGCTGCGCGCGCAGTCGCTGAAGAGCCGGCTCGAATCGCACTACGACGAGCGGATCGATCCGGGATCGTTCTACGGCACGCTCTCGGCGCTCGTCGAGGCCGGCCACCTCCGCCGGCGCACCGAGGGGATCGCGGACGTGTACGCGCTCACCGAGGCGGGCGAGGCAGCCCTACTCGACCACTACGCGTGGCTCGGCGAGCGGATCGCAGGCGGCGACAGCGAGGGGACCGGAGGAGGCGGCGACCGGCCCGAGCGAGAAGCGGAACGCGGCGGCCCGGACCTCAAGGATTAACAACTTCCGCGGTATGATTTAATATATGACAGTCGTCAGCGTGTCCATGCCGGAGGAGCTGCTAGAGCGCATCGACAACTTCTCCGACGAGCACGGGTACACCGGCCGCAGCGAGGTCGTCCGCGAGGCCTCCCGGAACCTCCTCGGCGAGTTCGAGGACGCGAAGCTCGAGGACCGCGACCTCATGGCCGTCGTGACGGTGCTTTTCAACTACGAGACGACGAACGTCGAGGAGCGGATGATGCGCCTGCGCCACGAGGACGAGGGGATCGTCGCCTCGAACTTCCACAGCCACGTGGGCTCGCAGTACTGTATGGAGCTGTTCGTGTTGGAGGGCGAGCTCGCGGAGATATCGACGTTCGTGGGCAAGGTCCGCGCGACGAAAGACACGCTCACGGTCGATTACAGCGTCACCCCGGTCGACGAGTTCGGTCCCGGCGCGCTCGGAGACGCCGGCGCGCACGGCGGACACGATCACGGCGAGTCCGACGACGGGGGAACGGAGGGCAGAGAGGTGGAAGAGAAGGGAACGGAGGACGGCGCGGCCGCCGAGTCGAGCGGAGACGACTGACCGGAGACGGGACCGGCCCGCGGGACCTCGGCGCCCTCAGACGCTCTCGGGCCGGACGGACTCGAGCGCCGCGTCGAAGTCCTCGCCGGTGATCCCGACCTCGTCGGCGTGGTCGTTGGCGGCCTCGCCGTGCTCGTCGGCGACGCGCTCGATGGCGCGCATCGCCGCCGCCCGCGAGAGCGAGGCGATCTCCGCGCCGGAGTAGCCCTCGGTCTCGTCGGCGACGCGCTCTAAGTCGACCTCGTCCGTGAGAGGCTTCCCGCGGGTGTGGACCTCCAGGATCTTGCGGCGCGCCTCGCGGTCCGGCTCCGGCACCTCGACGTGCGTCTCGAGCCGGCCGGGGCGGAGCAGCGCGGGGTCGAGCGCGTCCCGCCGGTTGGTGGCCGCGAGGACGACGAGGTTCGGGTTGTCGCTGGCCCGGTCGAGCTCCGTCAGGAGCTGGGAGACGACGCGCTCGCCCACGCCCGAGCCGTCGCCGCCGGCCGCGTCGCGGTCCGTCGCGACGGCGTCGATCTCGTCGAAGAAGACGATCGCGGGCGCCGCCTGCCGCGCGCGGTCGAACAGCTCGCGGACCGCCTTCTCCGACTCCCCGACGTACCGGTCGAGCAGCTCCGGCCCGGCGACCTGGATGAAGTTGACGCCGCTCTCGCCGGCGATGGCGCGCGCGAGCAGCGTCTTCCCGGTGCCCGGCGGGCCGTACAGCAGGACGCCGGTCGGGGGGTCGGCGCCGGCGGCGTCGAACAGCGGCCCGTACGACAGCGGCCACGTCACGGCGCGTTCGAGCTCCCCCTTGGCGTCGTCGAGGCCGCCGACGTCCGCGAAGTCGGTGGTCGGCTGCTCGGCGACGTACTCGCGCATCGCGCTCGGCTCGACGTTGGCGTGCGCCGCCTCGAAGTCCGCCTTCGTGACGGTCACGTCGTTCAGCGCCCGCGAGTCCGACTCCCGGGCGCGACGGAGCGCGGTCATCGCCGCCTCCTGCGCGAGCCCCTCGATGTCGGCGCCGACGAACCCGTGCGTCCGGCCCGCGATCCGGTCCAAGTCCACGTCGTCCGCGAGCGGCATCCGGCGCGTGTGGACGTCGAGGATCTGCCGCCGCCCCGACTCGCCGGGCACGCCGATCTCGATCTCGCGGTCGAACCGCCCGCCGCGCCGGAGGGCGGGGTCGATGGTGTCGACGCGGTTCGTCGCGCCGATGACGATCACGTCGCCACGGGCGTCGAGCCCGTCCATCAGCGAGAGCAGCTGGCCGACGACGCGGTTCTCCACGTCGCCGCCGTCGTCGCGCTTGCCCGCGATCGAGTCGATCTCGTCGAAGAAAACGATCGCGGGGGCGTCGTCGCTCGCGCGCTCGAACACCTCGCGGAGCCGCTCCTCCGACTCGCCCTTGTACTTCGACATGATCTCCGGGCCGTCGACGGTGATGAACGTCGCGTCGACCTCGTTGGCGACGGCGCGGGCGATGAGCGTCTTCCCCGTCCCCGGCGGGCCGTGGAGGAGGACCCCCTTCGGCGGGTCGACGCCGAGCCGGGTGAACACCTCCGGCTCGGAGAGCGGGAGCTCGATGGTCTCCCGGACCAGCTCCAGCTCCTCGTCCAATCCGCCGATGTCCTCGTAGGTCGCGCCTGCGGTGTGTTCCTCGGGCGGCGGCCCGCCCTTCGGACGGCCGTCGTCGCCGGGCGTCTCAGTCCCCGGGTTCGCCGGCCCGCTGGCGCGGTCGCTCCCCGGCGCGGCCGACGCGTCGGCGCGGTCTCCGGCGGACCCGGCGCCGTCCTTGTACTCGACGGAGACGTCCGTCGAGGCCGTGATGCGGACGGTGCCCGCCGGGTCGGTCCGAGCGACCACGAACCGGAGCCCGCCCAGTCGCTCGACGTGGACGGCCTCGCCCTCGGTGACGGGGCGGTCGCGGAGCTCGCGGGAGAGCGCCCGCTCGACCACCTCGCGGCTCACGTCCACCTCGGCGAGCCGCCCGGGCGCGGCCAGCGTCACGCGGTCGGCGTCGGCGACGTCGACGGTCGCGATCGTGACAGTATCGCCGACCTTCACGCCGGCGTTCGCACGGGTGTCGGCGTCGATGAGGACGGAGCCCTCGGCGGCGTCGGGACCGCCCGGCCACACCTTCGCGACGGCGGTGCGCTCGCCGCGCACCTCGACCGTGTCGCCGCTGAGGAGGGCGAGCCGCTTGCGGGCCGACTCGGGGAGCCTGGCGATGCCCCGGCCCGCGTCCCGCTTCTCGGCGGCACGCACCGTGAGCCGGAGCCCTGCGGTGTCGTTCATACCACCAGTTCTCGCCGGCGGCTCTTTACGCTTGTCCGGTCGCGGCGGAGCCGCGCAGTCCGGCGTGTCCGTTGGGAGGGATGGGCCGGACGAGAGGGCGCGATCGACGGCGGCTCGTCACCGTCGACTTATCGGCCGGACCACGCGCCGACCGCGTGATCCGCTGCGAGCGGGACGGCCGCCCGGGCTCACTCGTCCAGCACGGTCGTACCGCGGCCGATGCGGGTCTGGTAGGCGCGCGCCTCGATCCCGGCGCCGGCGAAGGCGTCGAGCATCTCGGCCGCGACGGCCCGGCGGTCGCGCTCGCGGCAGGCCGCGATCACCGCCGGACCGGCGCCGCTGACGGTGACGCCCGTCGCGCCGGCGTCGAAGGCGCGTTCGCGCACGTCGTCGTAGCCGGTGATCAGGCGCGCGCGCTCGGGCGTGACCACCGGATCGGTCATGCCGAGGCCGACGAGGGCCGGGTCGGAGCGACACATCCCGACCGCGAGCGTCGCCGCGTTGCCGACCGTCTCCACGAGGTCCTCCATCGAGGCGGTCTCGGGGACGACCCGGCGCGCGTCGCGGGTCGAGACCGCCACGTCGGGGAGACAGACGACCAGGGGGACCGCGGCGTCGACCGAGTGCGTGCCCTGGGCGGTCGTCACGGTGAAGCCGCCGAGGATCGAGGGCGCCACGTTGTCCGCGTGCGCGACCCCGGAGACCACCGCCTCGCCCTCGGCGGCGATCGGGACCAGCTCCTCCCGGGAGCGGCCCCTGTCGTACAGTCGGTTGAGCGCCACGGCCGCGCCCGCGGCGCTCGCGGCGGAGGAGCCGAGCCCCGACGCCGGGCGCACCCCCTTGTCGATGTGGATGCGCGCGGGGGCGTCGAGGGCCTCGACGACGGCGCCGACCGTGTTCTTGTCGGGGTCTTCCGGAATGTACTGCGCGCCGACGCCGGTGACCTCGATCGTCGTCTCGGCCGCCTTCTCGACGGTGACGACGTCGGCCGGCCGCGAGAGGGCCGCCCCGAACACGTCGAAGCCGCTCCCCAAGTTCGCGCTCGTCGCGGGGGCCCGTACCGTTACCATGGCGGGGAGTGTCCCCGGTGGGGCAAAAAGGAGCGGGATCGAACAGAAGTCGAAACCGCGGGGGAGCCGACCGAGTCCGTCTAGGGGGTCGAGAGAGCTGAGAGGAAGAGAGTTCGGCCGCGCGCGCCGCTCGACGGTCAGTTGACGCGGTTCTCAGCGCGCCATCGTCCACAGCAGCGTGCCGACGAGGACGAGCGGGATGCCGAGGAGGATGAACGTCGGCGGCATCGTCGTGTACGGGGCCATCAGGAAGATGACTCCGAACACGGCCATGATCGACGCGAGGGCCTTCTGGGACTTCAGCGGCGCGACACCCAGAAGCGAGACGACGAGCCCGAACAGTAGGACGTGCCCGAGGTGGTAGTCGAGCAGGAACGTGTCGATGACCAGCGGCGAGATCATTCTTGTCCGGAGGTGCGAGCGATTCGCGCATTAAAGTTCCGTTTCTCGTGGCCCGGCCGGGCCGCTGCGTGCCGATCTTATAAGGGCTATCGGCGCGACCGCCGATCGTGCGACTCGTTCAGGTCATGATTCCGGCGGGCAAGCGGGCCGCTGTCGTCCGCGCGCTCGACGACGAGGGGGTCGACTACGTCGTCACCGACGAGACGAGCGGCCGGGAGTACACCGCGGTCGCGACGTTCCCGCTGCCGACCGCCGCCGTCGAGCCGGTCCTCGACCGACTCCGGGAGGCGGGGATCGACGAGAGCACGTACACCGTGATCGTCGCGGCCGAAACGGTCATCTCGCGCCGGTTCGAGGCGCTCGAAGAAGAGTACGAGGCGGACGCCGAGCGGAGCGGCGACCGCATCTCGCGGGAGGAGCTCCAGGCGAAGGCGGACGACCTCGCCTCGGGGCTCGGCACGTACGTGCTGATGACCGTCATCTCGTCGGTGATCGCCACGGCGGGGCTGCTGCTCGACTCGCCCGCCACCGTGGTCGGCTCGATGGTGATCGCGCCGCTCATCGGGCCGGCGATGTCGGCGGCGATCGGCACCGTCGTCGACGACGAGGCGCTGTTCCGGCGGGGAGTGCGGATGCAGGTGATCGGCGTCGCGGTCGCAGTTATCGCGGCGACGGCGTTCGCGTTCGCGCTGCGCTCGCTCGCCTTGGTTCCGCCCGGGCTGGACCCGCTCGAACTCGCGGAGGTGTCGGAGCGACTCGCGCCGAACGTCCTCGTGTTGGTCGTCGCGGTCGGGGCCGGGATCGCGGGCATCGTCTCGCTGATGACCGGCGTCTCCGCGACGCTCGTCGGCGTGATGATCGCGGTGGCGCTCATCCCGCCCGCGGCCGCGGTCGGCATCGGAATCGCCTTTCGGATCCCGCGGCTCGTGATCGGGGCGGGCGTCATCGTCGCGGTGAACGTCCTCTCGATCAACCTCTCGGCGCTCGTGATGCTATGGTACGAGGGGTACCGCCCGCAGCGGTGGTTCCGGGAGGACGAGGCACGCGCCGCGTTCCTCAAGCGCGCCGCCGTCCTCGCGGTCGCCATCGCGCTGCTGTCGGTGTTCCTCGGCGGCGTCACCTACGAGTCGTACGTCGCCTCGACCACCGAGGCCGACATCCGCGCCGCCGCGAGCGACGAGTTGACCGCGCTGGACGCGGAGTTCGAACTCCTCGATCTGACCGTCGAGCGGACGGGAACCGTCCCGCCGCTCGAGACCGACCGGGTCGTGATCCGGGTCGGCACGCCCCCAGGCGGCACCGTCGAGGGGCTCGCGCCCGCGCTCGACGACCGGATCGAGTCGGTCGTCGGCGGCGAGGTGGAGGTCGAGGTCCGCTCGGTGACCGTCGAGCGCGCCTGAGTCCGTCTCGTTCTCCCGACCGCCCTAAGTCCGTCTCGTTTCGCCCGACCGCCCCTGAACTCGTCTCGTTTCGCCCGTCGCTGCGGTCCGCCGGTTCGCGTCCGCGTGATCGGAAGAGCAAGGGCTTTTTATCGGGCCTCCGTGGGCTCGGCCAGTGACGGATCCCACGCAATCCGACGACGATTCCATGCGAGAGGTCGTCGAGCGGTCCCGGAGCGGCGCGCCCGCGGTCGGCGAGGCCGTCCGGGACCGGTTCTCCTCCGACGAGGTGTTCCAGCGGATCATCGCGGCCGCGGACGAGGAGGTGACCTCCGGGAGCCGCGAACTCTTCTTCAGCGGGCTCGCCGCCGGGCTGGCTATCACGATCACGTTCATGCTGTACGCGTCGCTGACCGCGGCGACCGACTCTCACCCGATACTGAGCGTCCTCCTCTACCCGCTCGGGTTCATCTACATCATCATCGGCGGGTACCAGCTGTACACCGAGAACACCCTGCCGCCGGTGGCCCTGACCTTGGAGCGGCTCGCGAGCCTCCCCACGCTCCTCCGGCACTGGACGATCGTCCTCGCGGGCAACTTCGTCGGCGGCGGGATCGGCGCGGCCGTCCTCTCGTACGGCGGCGTCTTCACGGGCGACACCGTCGACGCGGCGCGGTACATCTCCGAGGGGGGATTCGGCGTCCCGTTCGTGCCGCTGTTCTTCAAGGCCGCGATGGCGGGGCTCGTCGTCGCCGGCGTCGTCTGGGTCGGCTTCGCCTCCACCGACTCCGTCAGCCGGATGCTCGTCGTCTACCTCGCGTTCCTCGCGATCCCGCTCGGCGACCTGTTCCACGTGGTCGTCTCCTTCACCGAGGTGCTGTACCTGTTCTTCCAGCACGGCATCCCGCTGTACGGCGCGGAGATCAGCCTCTTCTCCGGGCTCGTCGGCTTCGTCCTCCCGGTCCTGCTCGGGAACACCATCGGCGGGGTCGTCCTCGTCACGCTCGTCAACTACTTCCAGACCAGCGAGGAGCGCCTCGAAGAGGCGCGCTTCGAGGGCGTGAGCCGCCGCCTCACGGTCCCCGAGTGGGTGTTCGGCCGCGCGGCCGGGCCCTCGTACGTCCCGATATTGGACGCCACCGAGGCGACGCTGTTCGCGGGCGAGGGGTACCGGGTCATGGTACCGATCACGAACCCCCGGACCGACGGCCCGATCGTCGACCTGGCGGCGCGGCTCGCGAGCGACCACGACGACGGCGTCGTCCACATCGTCCACGTCGTTCAGGCGCCCGAGCGCATGTCGCTGTCCACCGGGGACGCCGGGCGGCGCATCGCGGACGTCTCCGGCGAGGGGATGGCGAACCTCCGGTCGACCGCGGCCGACTACGATGTGGAGGTGTCGACCTCCACGGTCGTCTCGCACCGCTCGTTCGAGGAGGTGTTCAACATGGCGCGGCGGACCCGGCCGGACGCGGTGCTGATGGGCTGGGGCGACGACCAGCTCTGGAGCGCCGCCCGCGCCGAGCGGCCGATCGACGAGCTCACCAACCAGCTTCCTTGCGACTTCCTCATCCTCAACGAGCGCGATCTCGACACCTCGCGGATCCTCATCCCCACCTCCGGCGGCCCCGACTCCGACCTCAGCGCGGAGGTGGCGAAGGTGCTCGCCGACGCCACCGGGGCCGAGGTGACGCTGCTTCACGTGGTGGACGGGCCCGGAAACAGGGGACGGGGCGAGGCGTTCCTCGCGAACTGGGCGGCGGAACACGACCTCGACGACGCGGAGCTCGTCGTCGACGACGGCGGCGACGTGGAGGACGGCATCTGTCGGGCGGCCGCCGGAAAGACGCTGGTCATCATCGGGGCCACGGAGAAGGGGCTGCTCTCGCGGCTCGTCTCCAACTCGCTCCACCTCGACGTCATCCACGAGGTCGACGCCTCGGTGCTCCTCACAGAGCGGCCGAGCAGCCGGTCGCTGCGCGAGCGGCTGTTCGGCTCCGGCCGCCGCGCCGCAACCGTGACCGGCGGCGTCGAGCGCGAGTCGAACCGCTCCGAAGGGACGGACGTGCAGTCC
This sequence comes from Halorubrum sp. SD612, assembly GCF_002135005.1. Classification (NCBI taxonomy): domain Archaea; kingdom Methanobacteriati; phylum Methanobacteriota; class Halobacteria; order Halobacteriales; family Haloferacaceae; genus Halorubrum; species Halorubrum sp. SD612. The sequence continues at coordinate 10,154 of NZ_NEWI01000027.1, forward strand.
GCCGCGGACCGCGGTGACGGCGGTATCGAGGGTACCAGCTCGCAGGGCGACGGCGACTCCGACGACGCGGACGCGGGCGACTCCGGAGGCGCGAGCGACGACGCGTTCATCGCGGACCACGACGACGCGGACGAGGAGATCACCGAGGACGCGGCCGGCGAGCGCGACGGCGACGACGGGCGGTAACGAAAACGACTCTTTGCGTTATCTGCGGTTTATACTTGCTTTCGGACCGACTAAGCGCGTATGAACAGGCGACTGACAGCGATCGTTGGCATCGCGGCCCTCGTCGCGTTGGCCGGCTGTGCGGGGTTCGCGGGCACCGCGACCCCGACGGACGGCGACGAGGCGCAACTGGAACGGAACATCGAAGTGACGGCGACGGGCGAGGCGACCTCGGCGCCCGACCGCGCCACCCTCCGCGTCGCGGTCACCGCGACCGGGTCGGACGCCGCGGCCGTGCGCGACGAACTGGCCGCGGGCGAGGAGGATCTCCGGGCGGCGCTGACCGAGTGGGGCCTCAGCGACGACGCGATCCGGACGGAGCGGTACGACGTACAGGAGAGCTACGAGACCCGCGACGACCCGAACCGAACGCGGTACCAGGGCGTCCACCAGTATGCGATCGAACTCGACGACGTCGGCGCGGTCGGCGAGGTGATCGACGTCGCGATCGACGCCGGCGCGGACGAGGTCCAGCGGATCGAGTTCGGGCTGAGCGAGGAGACCGAGCGGGAGGTCCGCGAGGAGGCGATCGCACAGGCAATGTCGAACGCCGACGCCGACGCCGCCGCGCTCGCCGACGCGAGCGGGCTCGAGGTCTCGGGGGTCTACGAGGTGTCGACCGGGCGGTCGCAGTCGCGGCCGTACGTCGCCCAGACGTACGAGTCGGCCGCGGGCGGCGACGCCGGGGCCGCGACCGCCGTCGAGAGCGGCGACGTGAGCGTGAGCGTCTCGGTGAACGTCGTGTACGAGGCGGCGCCGGCGTAGCGCCGCGAGGAGCCTTTTTTCGCGGTTCGCGACCGTCGAGCGCGTCGACCGACTACTCCCCGTCGCGGGTGGGGAGGTCGGGCTCGTAGCCGACCGCGTCGACGGCCATGTCGAGGACTTCCTCGACGTTCTCGTCTTCCGTGACGCTCATCGTCGCGTCGACCGATTCCGCCTTGACGCCCTCGAAGCGGTCGTGTTTGTTCGCCACCGTGAGCAGCGGCACGGCCGCGCCGAACAGCTCGCGGGCCTCCTCGCGGAGTTCGAGCTGGACCTCGAGCGGGTAGCCGCAGTCGCCGGAGGGGTCGATGACGAAGATCACGGCGTCCGCGAGGTGTTCGAGGGCGCTCACCGCCTGCCGCTCGATGTCGTTGCGCTCGTCCGCCGGCCGGTCTAAGAGTCCGGGCGTGTCGACGATCTGGTAGCGGATGTGGTCGCGCTCGAAGTGGCCGATCTGGACACCCTTCGTGGTGAACGGGTACTCCGCGATCTGGTTCGACGCGCGGGTGACCCGGTTGACGAACGACGACTTGCCGACGTTCGGGTAGCCGGCGACGACGACGGCCGGCTCGTCCGGGTCCACGTCCGGCAGGACCTTCAGCTGGTCCCGGGAGTCGCCGATGTAGCGCAGGTCGTCTTCGATCTGGTCCATGATGTCCGCCATGCGGGCGAACGCCTGCTTCCGGTGTTTCCGCGCGGTGTCCACGTCGGAGTTCCGGACCTTCGTCGTGTACTCGTCGCGGAGGTCCTCGACCTGGCGGCTCGCCCACATCACCTGCGAGAGCGCCTGGCGGAGGCGGTCGACGTCGACGAGTGCGTCCGCGAGCTCGTAGTAGAACGGGTCGACGTCGAAGCCGAAGTCGGGCCACGAGGTGACGACGTTCTCCAAGTTGTCCGAGAGCACGTTGCCGGCGGTCCGTAGCATCGACTCCTGCGCCTCGTGGCCGCGCTTCGCGCGCCCGGCTCGCGCCGCCCGCGAGAACGCCTTGTCGACGAGCTCCTCGGAGCGCGGAGTCGTCGGGAGGCCCTCGAATATCATGTTACCCCGGCTTCGCCGCCGACGCGTATAAGAGCGTCCGTTCGCGGACCGCCGCGACACGGCGGCACACGGGCGGACGCGGCGGGTGCCGCGGGGCCTGCCGAAGCCGCTCACCGTAAGCTGCAAGATCTATCGCTATCTATCATACGCATATTTCGAGCCATACTTATGCTTCAAAGGAATACAATCGGACATGGCACGCTCGTTCACCCCGACGGCGTACGACGACCTGGATCCAGACCGCCGCCCGAGTCTCGCGGCGGCGCTGGTCCCGGTCCTCGCCGTCGTGGCGTTCCTCGGAATCGGCTCGGCCGTCCTCGGCCTCGACCCGCACCCGCCGCTGTTGTGGAGCATTGCCTTCGTCGGCGCGTTCGGCCTGTGGCTCGGCTACGACTGGGACGCGCTGTTCGACGGGATCGCGAACGGCCTCGTCATGGGGCTCCAGGCGCTCCTCATCATCTTCACCATCTACGGGCTGATCGCGACGTGGGTCAGCGCCGGTACGATCCCCAGCATGATGTACTACGGCCTGGAGATCTTGTCCCCGACGACGTTCCTTCCCGCGGCAGCGGTCCTCGCCGCGATCGTCGCGTTCGCCATCGGTTCCTCGTGGACCACCGTCGGGACGCTCGGCGTCGCCTTCGTGGGCATCGGCGCGGGGCTCGGCGTCCCCGCACCGATGACGGTCGGCGCGGTCCTCTCGGGCGCGTACGCCGGCGACAAGCAGTCGCCGCTCTCCGACACCACGAACCTCGCCGCCGGCGTCACCAACACCGACCTGTACGGGCACATCCGACGGATGCGGACCGGCACCGCGATCGCCTTCGGTCTCGCGGTCCTCGGCTTCGCCGCGCTCGGCCTCCGCACGAGCGGCGACATTCCCGCCGGCGAGATCGCGGCGATCCAGGGCGGTCTCACCGAGACGTACGCGGTCACCGCCGTCGCCTTCGTCCCGCTCGTCGTCACCTTCGGGCTGGCGCTGCGGGGGTACGCCGCGCTGCCGACACTCGTCGCGGGCGTGTTCGCCGGCGCGCTCACGACGATCCTCCTCCAAGGGACCGGATTCGTCGCCGCCTGGGAGATATTCATGTACGGGACCTCGCCGGAGTCGGCCTCTACGACCGTGAACGAACTCCTCGCGACCGGGGGACTCACCGGCTCCGCGTGGACGATCACGGTCGTCGTCGCCGCGCTGTCACTCGGCGGCATCTTGGAGCGCACCGGCGTCCTCGCGGTGATCGCCCACGCGTTCACCTCGTCCGTGCGGAGTCCGGGCGCGCTCGTCGCCGGAACTGGTGTCTCCGCGATCTTCATCAACGCCCTCACGGCCCAACAGTACATGAGCATCGTCCTGCCGGGCGTCACGCTCCGGAACACCTACGACGAACTCGGCCTCGACACCGACCAGCTCTCGCGCGCGGTCGAAGCGGCCGGGACGCCGACCGGCGCCCTGATGCCGTGGCACGCGGGCGCCGTCTTCATGGCGAGCGCCACGGGCGTCCCGACCATCGAGTACGCGCCGTACTACCTGTTCGCGTTCCTCTCGCCGTTTGTGCTGTTCGTTATGGTCGGGACCGGCCTCACGATCGACGCGGATCCGACCTCGGCCGACGCCGACCCGGCGGAGACCGCCGCCCCCGGCGACGACTGAGTCCCGGGATCGTCCGGTCGCCCCCGGGTTCGACACGTTTACGCGCCCGCCGGGCCGTTCGTCTCACATGAGTCTGGAGGTCGCCGTCGCCGCCCCGTTCAAGGCTCGGGCACAGGACCGGCTCGGGCAGGGGGAGTTCGTCGTCGCGCTGTCGCTGGAGCGCGAGTGGTTCTCGCCCGACCAGGCGAAGCGGCTCGTCGACGTCGCGCTCGGCCGCGGCCTACTGGCGTCCGAAGACGGCGATCTGGTCCCGCAGTTCGACCCGGCCGAGGTGACCGTCCCGGAGGGGTTCACCCCGGACGAGTCGGTCCTCCGCGAGCAGTCCACCTTCGAGAGCGCGCTCGACGCCGTCGTCGCCGCGGGCGTCGAGAAGCAGCGCGCCGTCGCCGCGATCAACGAGCGTCAGCGGGCGCTGGCGGTCACCATCGAGGCCGCCGCGGTCCTCTACGCCCGCGAGCAGGGCGTCGCGGTCGACCGCCTCGCGGTCGACGTGCGCGAGGAGCTCGCCGCCGAGGCGGGCGACGCGGGAGGCGATCCGACCGACGCCGACGACTCGGGGGCGGCGTGAGATGGTGACGGACCGACTCGCGGACGGCGTCCGGATCGCTCAGCTCCTCGCCTCCGAGGTGACGGGGAACGAGAGCCGGCTCCGCGGGCTGACCGTCGCCGACGCTGACCCCGACGTCGAGCCGACCGCCGACGGCGCGCTGGCGTACCGGATCGTCCGCGAGCGCGACGGCTCGCCAGACGGGGACGCGTCCGCGGAGACCGACCCCGACCCGACCGTCGCCGAGGTGTACGTCCAGCCGGACCGCGCGCGGATCGAAGCGGTCGCGGCCCCGGACGCGGTCGCGGACGCGGCGAGGGAGGTCGACCTCCGCGTCCGGCCGAAGGCGGTCCGCCCGCCCCGGACGCTTGTGTTCGTGGAGGACGGCGCGGGAGTGAAGCGCGCGCTGGCGGTCCTCGAAGCTGTTCGGAGCGAGTCGGACGATAGATAGCCGGGCAGCGCCGAACCGCGGAAAAACGTCTCGTCGCCGCGCGTCTACTCGCGCTGGCCGCCGTCGCCGACCGCCGCGCTCGGGCCGGGGCCCGACGCGGGACCGGTCCCGCCGCCGGAGACGTTGAAGTCCCGGACGAGCGAGCCGAGCCGCTCCGCCTGCTCCGCGAGCGACCCGGCCGCCGTCGTCGCCTCGCTCATCGCGGTCAGCTGCTCGTCAGCGGCCTCAGCGACCGCGTCGGCCTCGTCGGCGGTCGACCCGCTGATCTCCGCGACCTCCTCGGCCATCGAGACGGTCTCCTCAGTGCTGGCCGCCTGATCGTCGGTGGCCCGGCTGATCTCGCGGATCCCCTCGTCGGTCTCCGCGGCGTTCTCCGACACCCGCGCGAACGCGTCCGCGGCGTCCTCGACGGCGTCGGCCCCGGCGGCGATGTTCTCCTCGGCGCTCCGGACCGCCTCGACGGTCCCCTCGGTCTGCGACTGCGTGGCGCCGATGAGCTCCTCGATCTCGGTGGCGGCGTCCTGCGTCTCCTCCGCGAGTTGCTTCACCTCGTCGGCGACGACCGCGAACCCGTCGCTCCCGCCGCCGCTGCCACCCGCGCGGGCGGCCTCGATGTTCGCGTTCAAGGCGAGCAGGTTCGTCTGCTCGGCGATGTCGCCGATGAGGTCGACGATCTCGCCGATGTCCTCCATCCGGTCGTCGAGCTGCTGGACGGTCCCCGCGGCCGAGTCGAGCGCCTCGCGCGACTCCTCGACGCGGCCGATCGCCGCCTCGGCGGTCTCCTCGCCCTCGTCGGCGATGTCGGCGGTCTGCTCGGCGACCGAGACGACCGTCTCGGTCGAGGAGGCGACCTCCTCGATCGTCGCCGAGAGGTCGTTCATCTCGTCGGACACCTGCCGCAGCATCTCGCGCTGCTCGTCGGCGCCCTCGGCGATCTCCGTGACCGACCGGCTGACGGCCTCGCTCCGGTCGGACGCGGTCTCGACGCCGTCGACCGTGTCCGCGCTCGCGGTCGACACGTCCTGCGCGAACGACCGCACCTCGCCCATCGCCGCGTCGATGTCCTCCATCATCTCGTTGAACGCCGCGCCGATCTGCGCCATCGCTTCGCTCTCGCTCTCCGCGTCGAGCCGGACCGTGAGGTCGCCGTCTGCCGCCCGGCCCATCGCGGCGCTGTAGTCGTCCGCCTTCGTCTCGAGGTGGCTGTTCAGCCGCTCGACCTCCTCCCGGCGCTCCTCGACCTCCGCCTTCGCCGCCTCGACGTCCTGGATCTCCGCCTGCTTCCGCTCCGCCAGTTCCAGCTGCTCGCGCGCCGCCTCGCGCGACTTCTCGATCGAGTACCAGTTGACCATCAGCGCGCTGGCCAGCGCGAGGACGAAGACCGCGTGAATGCCGCCCCAGACGATCGGGTTCTGTATCGCCGCGGTGTGGTTGTAGACGAGACTCGAATCGATGAGGCTGAACGCGCCGTGGCCGACCGCCACGTACACGACGCCGACGGCGAACGGGAGCCAGTCCTCGTACAGCGCGAGCACCCCGATAAACACGAAGAAGCTGAAGTGCGCCTCGATGTAGCCGCCCGACAGCTTGACCATCGCCATCGAGACGGTCATGAGGCTGAACGCGGAGAGCACCGTCCGCTGGCGGCGGCCGAGCCGCGACCAGCTTGCCAGCGCGCCGGTGCCGAGGATGACGGCGACGAACCCGCCGAGCATCCACAGCGGCGTCGCCGGAATCTGCGCGCCGGTGAACGACTCCGTCCCGTTGTAGAGGCCGAGCCCGATCAGCAGCGGCACCTGGACCGCGATCGAAATCAGGATGTTCCGATGCCGCGGGCTCCACATCTCCTCCGGCATCGAGGTGCCGTCCGGGATGTAGCGGATCACGTCCCGCACGCTCTCCGCCAGCCCGCCCGATCCCCCCGCGTCCACGCCGGTCGCAGTCTCTGCCATGGGCGACGATTGTCGCACGATATAAAAACACGTCGCCTCCAGATATTATCGCTGATACCGTCTCTCAGGTCCTGAGACGCTGGTAATTAAGCCGCTGAGTGATATCGCGCTGACACAATTTACCCCACGACGTTGCCGATTGTTCGGCGATGATCGAACACGGTCGTCTCGGCGGGCGGAATGACCTCATTGAGTGACACGAACTTCACCGGACGGAACCTGTTTCACTGAGCGAACTCCCGCCGAGTGAACCCCCGCTGAGCGAACTCACGCCGGGCGCCCAGGTCGTCGACCGCGCGGCCGACGCCTTTTATATTGGTCCGGCCCGCCGTACGGTCGTGACGCTCGATCCGATCCACGTCGAGAACATCGCCCGGCTCGCGTACGGCATCGGCGGCGACGTGGACGCGACGGACCACGACGACCTCGCCGAGCGCGTCTGGCGGGAGTGGCTCCCCGAACTACGCCGCGACGGCCGGGTCGTGCTCGCGGCGCTCGGCGACCACGAGCGCCATCGGGCCGCCATCAACGACGTGGCGCTCGCCGAGCGCCCGTTCGAGGCGGTCCACGGGCTCGACTCGGGGACGATCAACCCGACGACGTTCAAGAACGGCCTCGTCGTCGACGTCGCCCACGCGGCGATGGCGAGCTCGCCGACCGACCTCGACCTCCACCGCGACCGCACCATCGTGGCCACCGTCCACGCCGGCGACTCGACCGCCGGCTTCGACAGCGAGTGGACGCGCCGCGACGAGGGCCACACCAAGCAGCGCGTCCTCCACGTCCCGCGGGTGAACCGCTACGCGGAGCGGGTCGTCCACGCGCTCGCCTTATACCTCGCGGAGGGGACCCACGCGCTCGACCACGCCGACCAGGTGGAGGACCTGCTCGTCCTCGACGGTCCCATCTACCCGAAGGAGCTGTTCACGTGGGCCGACCGCGACCCGGAGCTCGGCGCGCTCGCCCGCGAGGCGAAGCCGCGCGCGGTGATCGAGAAGTACGTCCGCCTCGTCGAGCGGTTCGTCGAGCGCGACGTGCCGCTGGCCGGCTTCGTGAAGAACCCCGCGAGCGGCACCGCCGTCCGCGCGCTCTCGCGCGCCGGCGTCGAGTCGCCGTGGCCCGACGACACCGCGCTGTTCACCCGGGTGTTGGAGCGCCGCGAGCCGTACGGGGCCGCCGGCGACGGAGAGTTCACCGACGACGACCGGGGCGCAGAGCGCGGCGCGCGGCTCGACGACGACCTCACGTTCACCACCTGGTTCCGCAGCCGCGGCGGCGCGGACGCGCCGATGGCCGCCGACGGCGACGCGCTCGGCGTCGAGCGCGAGCTCGACCCCGAGCTGTACGAGCCCACGTTCATGGTCGTCTACGACCCGCGGACCGACGTGACCTACAAGCTGGAGGCGCCGTACGCGTTCACCCGCGACGCGGGGACCCGCGAACGGCTCACCCGGCAGGTGGTCGCCGAGGTGGCGGCGACCCGCGGCCCGCCGGAGCCGGTCGCGAAGGCGGACGCGCTGGCGCGCATCTCAGCCAGCGAGAAGGCGGCGCTCCGCCGGAAGTTCGAGGAGCGGCTCGGCAGCGACCAGCAGGCGACCTACGACGACCTGCGGTGGGGGAAAGAGACGTACTGAACCGGTGCCCCTCAGAGGGCCTGCGCGAGCAGCACCGCGTAGGTGACCGCGTTGTAGATGCCGTGGACCAGCCCCGGCACCACCACGTTGTCCGTCCACTCGTAGAACGCGCCGAGGACGGACCCCAACACGACCACGATACCGACGTACGCCCACTGCTCGACCGGCGTCCCCGAGACCGAGGGGAGGTGGATCAGCCCGAACGCGAGGCTCGCGATGAGCACCGCGGGAACCGCGTCGAACGCGTGGCGGACGGTGCCTTGGACGACGCCGCGGAACAGCAGCTCCTCGACCGGGCCGACCACCGCGAGCGACACCGCGATCATCGCGAGGTAGTACGGGACGGGGTCGCCGGCGGGGACGACCGCCTGATTCTGCCCGGTCGAGAGGCCGACCTGATCGAGCGCGAACAGCGCGCCGTACTGGAACGCGAAGAGGGCGATACCCCCACCGACGATGATCGCCGCTTCGCGGGCGTCGGGGCGGGAGATCCGGGCGAGCGTCCACTGGTCGGTGATCGCGAGGTAGCCGGCGACCGCGATCGCGAACCCGACGAACTGGAGCAGCGTCTGAAGGAGCTGGTAGCCGGTCGTGCCCTCCGACACCAGCCCGAGGGAGGCGGCCAGCTCCGCGCCCGGCGCGGTGATCGCGCTCGCGACGAGGAGCGCGAACACGATCGCGAACAGGGCGCTCGCGACGCGGAACACGCGCTGGCCGACAGCCGAGGCCGAGGGGTCGTCGCTCATTACAGTGAACACGACTCGCAAGGGCTTTAGACGCACCGGAAGGGGATCGGCGCCGGCAACGTCCTCACTCGCAGAGCGGATCAGTCTATTCGCAGTTCGCGCTTCTCCGCGACCGCCTCGGCCTCCTCGAAGTCGCCGCCGCCGAGCAGCCCGCGGGCCGCCTTCTTGCCCCATTCGACGGCGGGCTGGGTGAACGTCGAGACGCTCGCGAGCTCGCCGTACAGCACGCAAGCGGCCTCCATCCCGAACAGGAGTTCGCCGAGCGCGCGTTCGTCGACGCGGTCGATCTCGACCCGCACGTTGGGGACGTCGGCGGCCGCGAGGCTCGCCTCAGTCGCCTCGAACTCGGCATCGAGCAGGCCGCCGAGCGACGAGCCGCCGAGGTACGCGAGCCCGTCGAGGTCCGTCTCGGGGATCGGCGCGTCGGCGCGCTCTGTCGGCCGGACGAGCGTCACCAGCTTGTCGGGTGGCCCGGCGCGGTACAGCTGGAGCTGGGAGTGTTGATCGGTCGCCCCGAGCGCGCGCGCCGGGGTCTGCCCCAGCCCGTCCTTCCCGAGGCTCTCGGCCCACAGTTGGGCGAACCACTCCGCGAACGTCTCCAGCGACTCGGCGTACGGCATCACGGCGTTGGTGAGCGCGCCCCGCTCCGCGAGCGCGTACGTCGCCGCCCCGTAGGCGTACGCGGGCGAGTCGTACAGCGACCCGGCGAGCGCGTCCATCCCGTCGCGGCCCCCCGCGAGGACGGCCTCGACGTCGTGGCCCTGGAGCGCGGCGACGGCGAGCCCGACCGTCGACAGCGCCGAGAAGCGCCCGGGGACGCCGTCGGGCACCGGGAGCGACGGAAGGTCGTGGCGGTCGGCCAGCCGGCGGAGGTTCCCCGACTCGCCCGTCGTGACGAGGGTGCGCTCGGTCCAGTCGACACCCGCGTCGGCCATCGCCTCGCGGACGACGAGAAAGTTCGCGAGCGTCTCCGCGGTCGTCCCCGACTTCGACACCACGTTGACGACGGTGTCGTCGAGCGGGAGGTCGGCGAGGCGGCGCCGCGTCTCGTCGGGGTCGACGTTGTCGAGGACGTACGCGTCCACGTCGCTGTCGAGGGCGTTCGACAGCGTCGCCGCGCCGAGCGCGCTGCCACCGATCCCGACCGTCAACACCGCCTCGGGGCGGTCGAACCCCTCGACCGCGGCGTAGATCGCGTCCGGGTCCGCGGTCTCGGGGAGCGTCAGGGCGGCGTATCCGAACTCGTCGTCGGCCATCCCGGCCGCGATCCGCTCGTGCGCGGCCGCGACGCGGTCGTCGAGTCGGTCCAGCGTTGCCGTCGTGAGCCCGGGCGTCGTCGCCAGGGCGTTGCCGAGGTCCACTCGCATACCTCCCTCACCGCGCGAGAGTAACTTAAAAACCGCCGGCGGGGGGTCGCGGTCGCGGCGCCCGCCCGCGGTCGTGGCCCGTCACGGACGAGCACCCGTCGCGGTCAGTCCGCCGCGACCGCCGAGTCGTCGCCGTCGAGCGCCGGCCGACCGAACCAGTAGTCGAACGCGAGCGGGCCGGAGCCGAGCGTGAACACCGCCGACGCCATCCCGAACAGCGCCACGTGCGCGAGGACGGGGTCGTCCGGGAGCCCGAACAGGGTCGTCGTGAACAGGACGAACGAGAGCGCGGCCGCGCCGCGGGTGAAGAAACCCGCGATCAGCGCGAGCCCCACGGCGACCTCGGTCACCCCCGCGCCGACGACCCACAGCCCCGGGTCGACCGGGACCACCGCCGTGAGGTCGTACTTCTCGACAACCTGGAGCGCGCTCGCGGGGTCGGCGAGCTTCTGAATGAGGCCGAGGTAGACGAACGAGACGCCCATCCCGACCCGGAGCACCGTCGGGACGTAGCGCCGCAGCGGGGCCGTCGACTCGTCGAGGAACGACTTGAGGTACTGGACGGGGTCGACCCGGCCGTAGTACGAGCCCGGCGTGCTCGCGACCGCCAGCAGCATGTCGTCGGCGCTCGGGCGGCCGCCGCCGAGGATCAGCAGCGCGAGGAACACCGGGACGTACTCCACGGCGAGGAAGACGAGGGGGTCGACCGCGAGGAACACCCACGCGTACGTCAGCAGGCCGACCGTCGCGGTGATCCGCGTCGCCAGCCCGAAGAGGGTGAAGAACCCGAGCCCGATGAACAGCACCCGGAGGAGCGGGCTCGCCCCGGTGTCGAACGCGAGCGTCGGCGCGAAGAGATACCCCTCGAAGCCGGCGCCGACGAGCGGGAGCCCGACGGCGAGGCGGAGCATCCACGGGACGAGGTCAGCGTACCCGGCGAGCTTTTCGCGGAGGACGACGATGTCGACGATCGTCGGTCGCACCCAGAGGTACGCCGCGATGCCGACGAGCCCGAGCGCTCCGGACCCCGCGAACAGCGCCGCGTTGAACGGGTCCGAGAGCACCTCGATGACGAACGCCACAGCGTCGAGTGGGTCGCCGGAGTCCTCGGTGACGTAGTCGACGTGGGCCGCGGCCGGTTGCGCGGCGAGCGTCGCGAACATGGCGAGCGCGGCGACGGCTACCGATCGGTGACGGACGGACATACCCCTCGTACGGGCTGGATACACCTAACGGTATTTCTTCACGAACGTTCGAATGCGACGGTGTGGCGGCGGTTTCGGACAGATACGGGACGGTCGTTTAGGGTGCCCGCGCGACGACGCCGAACGTTTCGGTCCGCGTCTCGGCGCGCTCGATCTCGAACCCGGCGTCGACGAGCGTTTCGCGCGCGTCGCGCGCAGCGAAGCGCTCGTCGACCGGCGGCCCGTGGTCGCCGTCGCCGTCGGCCGACCAGTCGAACACGACGAGCCGCCCGTCGGAGCGGAAGACGCGGGCGAGCTCGCCGATCGCGTCCGGACTCGCGAACTCGTGGTACGTCATCGTCGAGCACGCCCCGTCGAGTTCGCCGTCGGCGAGGGGGAGGTCCGAGACGTCGCTCGCGACGAGGTCGACGTTCTCCGGGAGCCCCTTGTCGCGGTAGTACTCGTGCATCTCCGACTGGACGTCGACGCCGTAGACGGTCTCGGCGTGTTCGGCGACGGCATCGGTGTAGAAGCCGGTACCGCTGCCGAGGTCGGCGACGACCGCGGCGCCGACCTCGACCAGCGGGCCGATAAGCTCCTCCGCGGAGACCCATCGGTAGCGGCTCGGGCGCTCGAGCTGCGACGCCTGCTCGGCGTCGAACGTGTGGAATCCCATGGGCGGTATTGCGCGTCGAGTACTAAAACGCGTCCGGTCGAGGCGCGTGCGACTGAGCCGACGCGACCCCGCGACGTGGAACGGGACGGCGACCCGTCCCGCCGGTCACCACTCGGGTTCCAGCGCGTCGAGGAGCCGGTCGACCTCCGCCTCCGTCGAGACGGCGTGGACCGACACCCGGATCCCGTCCGGGTGCGGGAGCGACCGGACGACGATGTCCCGCTCGCCGAGTCGCTCGACGGTCGCCTCCGGGTCGTCGACGTCGATCGTCACGAGCCCGGACTCGAACGCCCGCGGGCTGAGGAGTCGATCCTCGGGGACGCCGTCCTTGAGCCGGTCGGTGAGCGCCTCGATCCGCGCCTCGATCGCGTCGAGGCCGACCGCCTCGATGGCGTCGAGCGCCTCGACGAGGCCGACGTGCGCCGCCGCCGTCGTCGTCCCGACCTCGAAGCGCCCTGCGGCCGGCTTGAACTCGATCTCGTCGCCGGTCGGGTCCTCGACGCCGCGGTAGCCGACCGCGTGGGGCGCGAGATCGGCCGCGGCGTCGCGGTCCACGTAGAGGAATCCGGCGCCCCACGGGCCGAGCGTCCACTTGTGGCCGGCCGCGGCGACCGCGTCGGCGCCCCACTCGCTCACGTCCATCGCGCCCTGCCCGGGCGACTGAACCGCGTCGACGAGAGTGAACGCGCCCGCGTCGTTCGCGACCTCAACGAGGTCGGCGACGGGGAGGCGGGTGCCGTGGGTCCACGTGATCGCGCTGAAACAGACGAGCCGGGCGTCCGCGACCGCCGCTGCGTACTCGTCGCGGTCGACGCGGCCCGCCTCCGTTTCGAGGACGCGGACTTCGACGCCCTCGCGTTCGAGGCGCTTCCACGGGAGGACGCCTGCCGGGTGTTCGAGATCGGTCCGGACGACCACGTCGCCCGGTTCCCAGTCGATCGCGCCGGCGACGCGGGTGATCCCGTCGGTCGTGCTCTCCGTCAGCGCGACCTCCTCGGGGTCGGCGCCGACGAACGCCGCGATCCGCTCGCGAACGCGGTCGTACGTCTCGAACGCGTGGCCGTACGGGTCGGTGGTCGCGGAGCCGTACTCGTGCTCCTCGATGAAGGACCCGGCCGCCTCGACGACGTACTCCGGGCTCGGCCCGTGCGCGCCGAAGTTGAAGTACGCCGCGTCGCCGAGGGCCGGGACGTCCGCGCGGAGCTCTCTCGGGGTCATACCGTCGTCGTCGAGTTGGATCGTTCTCATGGTGTCGGTTTCGGCGACTCGGGCCGCGATGGCCGGCGCGGTCCCGCGTCTCGGGTGTTCAGTGTGTGACGCCTGTCGGACCGATTCAGGCGGTGTGTTCGCCGACCGCGTCGGTCAGCGCCTGCTCGCTCTGCGCGCCGACCATACGCTCAACCGGCTCACCGTCGGCGAACACGAGCAGCGTCGGGATCCCCTGGACGCCGTACTCGCCGGCCAGGGCCTGGTGGACGTCGACGTCGACCTTCAGCACCGCCGCGTCGGTGTCGCTCGCGACCGCCTCGACGGCGGGCTCCATCATCCGGCACGGACCGCACCAGTCGGCGTAGAAGTCGACGAGAACGACATCGTTCTCGGCGACTCGGTCGTCGAACGCGTCGGCGTCGTCCAGCTGGATCGGTTCTGCGGGAGCGGCTTCTGTCGAACTCATACCACTTGGTACACGCCCGGGACTGATAACGGTTTTGGATATAGACCACAATACTACACACTACGGAGGATGAGCCGGAGCGACTCGGCCGCCCCGGCCGCTCTCGATCGGTCCCAATTCCGGCGGAATCGGTGGCTGTCGCCGTACTGACCGTATCTTTCCGTCGGCCGGTTCGGGGACCGAGACGACCCGCTGCCGGGTCGCGGCGTAATCGAGAAGAGCGGCGAGAGCATCGATCGGTGACAACACGACTGCGCGTCCGGGGCGGTCCGCTCGCCCGACGAGTCGGGCGTCGCTACTGGATGTGGCCTTCGCGGCGGAGCTGGTCGGCGTCCTCGTCATCGTACCGCCACTCGACGTTTGCCTTCTCGTCCTGCCAGTCCCACGGCTCGGCGAGGACCACGTCGCCCTCGTTGATCCACGTGCGGTACTTCATGCGGCCGGGGATCCGGCCGAGTCGTTCCTCGCCGTCGGCGCAGCGCAGTTGGACGTGGTTGCCGCCGAGGTGTTCTGTCACTACGGCGAACACTTCGTCGTCGTTGGGCATGCGGAGGTTCTTCCGCCCGGATTCTTCGCTCATACCTTCCGTTGTGCGCTCGCCCGTATAAGTGATTGGAGACGCGTGTGTGCGCCCGTCACGCGATCCGTTCGCACGACGACGGCGCCCCGGGGCGCCGGACCGAACTCACTCCGCGTCGGTGAGCGTGGTCGACCGATCGTCTCCGTCAACGGTCGAATCTTCGACGGCCGTACCTTCGCCGGTCGCGTCGCCGTCGGTCGCGTCGTACCCGGCCGCGTCGCCGTCGGTCGCCCGCTCGCCGAACGCCGCGTCGACCTGCGCGAACGTCTCAGCCTCGGTCCCGGAGTTGTCGACGACGACGTGCTCCGACGCCACCTCGTCGAACAGCTCCTTGAAATGGAGGTGGATCTCGAAGTCGACGTCGCTGATCCCGTCTCGGCGCTCGATCCGGCGCTCGACGACCGCCTCGTCGCAGGCGACCTCGACGAGGTCGAACTCGGCCGCGGCCTCGGCGGCCATCTCCCGGGCGTCCGCCCGGAACCGGGCATCCGCGAACGTCGCGTCGAGGACGACGGCGCCCCCGTCGTCGACGTCGTCGCGAGCACGCGCGAGCAGTTCGGCGTAGACCGCCTCGGTCTCCGCGTCGGTGTACTCCGGGTCGTCGAACAGCTGCTTGCGTATCACGTCGGTCCGCCGGATCCGCCCGTCGACGTGGTCGGCGATCCGCTCGGCGACGGTCGTCTTGCCGACGCCGGGCAGCCCGCAGACGACGACCAGTCGCCCGGTCGACGCACCGTCGTCGGCGACCGGGGCGGACGAGGTCGGCGACGCCGGATCGAAGGAACCCGCCGTTTCACCGCTCGAAGCGGGGGATTCGGTTCGGTCCGACGGTCGACCGCCTCGGTCACTCATCTACCGCTATTCTCCGGGGTGAGGTAAAAGAAACTTCTCATTAGCCACCCCCGACCGACGCCGTGAGGCCCCCCGGCTCGCGGCGGATCAGGACCCCTCGACGTACCGCCGGATCAAGCGTCCGTCCCGGGTCGTCCACCGATAGCCGATGGAATTAATCGAGTATCGTTGCGAGAGTAGCGACGAGCAAGGCGACGATGGTTCCGACGAGGAGGCCGGAAGCCGCGGCCATAGTCACAGAGAGGTACAGTGACAATCCGGTTACCGCCACGACCGCGACGATTACAACCGGGAGTTGTAGCGCAAATCGGGAGCCGAATTCGGAGGTGGCCTCGGATCGGAAACTTATGCTCGGAGGGAAGAATCTCTGCTCAGAAAATCTCCCCGAGCGACGGGTTTGCGATCACAGTCTGATGACTCGTTCAGTGTTCACTCAGCTTTGAACGTTAGCGTCGGCTGTTGAGTGAACGAAGAGGTGATCAATCTCTTCCATCAGGTCGTCGACGCTACGATCATCGTTGTCTCGAACCCACGAGAGAAGGTTGTAAACGGCTTCTTTCAGCGAGTGTTCGAGGTTCGCTCGAAGCGATGACGCTTTCGAGCGAACCGTCCCCAAGGCGCTCGATTCGGGATCAA
>NZ_NEWI01000280.1:0-2098 GCF_002135005.1 Halorubrum sp. SD612
GCCCCGAGGAACGTCTGGACCGCGACGCCGGCCAAGAGGAGGGTGGCGACGGGCGTCCGGCCCCCGCGCGTCGCGATGGCGTACACGCCGAAGGCGGCGACGAGCGCGCCGGCGAACGCGAAGAGGCTGGTCCCCGCGCCCCGCGAGAGCGCGACTTCGACGGGGCCGAGGAAGGGGACGGCGACGGTCGTCGAGAGCGCGACGGGGAAGACGATGAACGCGACCGCGCCAACCGCCGCGCCCGAGGAGACGCCGATGATCGACGGGTCCGCCATCGGGTTGCGGAAGAAGCCCTGCATCACCGTCCCCGCGGCCGCGAGCGCGAACCCGACGAGCGCGGCCAGCAGGATCCGCGGGAGCCGCACGCCGACGACGATCCGCTGGTGGACCGAGTCGACGGGGAAGGCGAACGGCGACGCGAACGCGAGGTCGACGCCGGGCAGCGTGAGCGGGCCGACGCCGGGGACCGGCAGCGGGCCGACGCCGCTCGCGCTCGTCTCGACCCCGGCGGGGACGGAAAGCGCGTTCAACACCGACTTCACAACGGTCTCCGGTGGGATACGGACGGGTCCGACGGCGGCGCTGCCGACGACGACGACCGCTAAGAGCGCGGCTACCGCCGCCGACCACGCCGCCGAGCGGACCCACGGACGCATGCGTTTCACAACACAACTTGTAGTAGGTAAATACTTATTGGACGAGTCCGGTCGTCGATCCGATGCGAAACAGCTTCGCGATCGCGATGGCCGTGCTGGTGACGACCGCCCTGATCGGCGGCGTCGCCGGGACGGCCGCGGGAGCACAGCCGACGATATCGACCGACGGACCGGCCGCGGACGCGCAGCCGGCGACGGGCGCGGGACCGGCGGTCGGCACCGCGGGGGCGGCGGGGGCCGGTCCCGCGCAGACGGACGGCGCCTGCGGCTTCCCGCTCAACGTGACCGACGCGACAGGAGAGACGGTGACTCTGGAGGAGCGCCCGGAGCGGATCACGACGCTCAACCCCTCCGCGGCGCAGACGCTGTGGGAGCTCGGCGTCGAGGAACGCGTCGTGGGCGTGAGCCGGTTCGCCTCCTACCTCGACGGCGCCGAGGAGCGCGCGAACGTCTCCGCGGAGTTCGGCGCGAGCGTCGAGCGCGTCGTCAACACCGAACCGGACCTCGTGCTGGCGCCGAACTCCTCGGCCGCCGATGTCGGGCCGCTCCGCGAGCAGGGGCTGACGGTGTACCACTTCCCCGCGGCGACGGGCATCGACGACATCGCCGAGAAGACGGAGACGATCGGTCGGCTCGTCGGCGCGTGCGACGCGGCCGCCGAGACGAACGCGGAGATGTACGACGCGGTCGACGCGGCCGAGGAGCGGACCGCCGGCGTCGACCGCCCCGCCGCGCTGTACCCGCTCGGCGGCGGCTACGTCGCCGCGAACGACACGTTCATCCACTCGATCATGACCGCGAGCGGGACGGAGAACGTCGCCGCCGACTACGAGGCGTACCCCCAGCTCTCCGACGAGGTGATCCTCGAATCGAACCCCGAGCTGATCATCGTCACCGACCCGGAGGCCCCCATCCTCGACCAGGAGCCGTACGCGAGCACGACCGCGGGCGCCGAGGACGGGTACGTGGTGATGAACGTGAACTACCTCAACCAGCCGGCGCCGCGCAGCGTGATCGAGTCCACGACGACGCTGTCGAACGCGGTGGTCGAGCTACAGGCGGAGGGTGAGGAGGCGACTGACGACGCCGAGAACGAGACGAACGAGGACGAGAGCGCCGGCGACACGGGCGCGGAGGCGCCCGGGTTCGGGGTCGTCGCGGCCGCGCTCGCGCTGCTCGCGACCGGGCTGCTCGCGCGGCGCGACTGAGCCGGACTCCGTCCGGATCGGCGGTTTACCTCTTAAATCCCTTGGCCCATCAGGTGGCTGCGGAGGATGTCCGGGGTCTTCAGCCCGGCGTCGGTGTTGAGCAGCACGACGGTCTCGTCGCCGTCGAAGAAGCCGTCCTCGGCGAGCGCCCACGCGCCGGCGGGGGCCGCGCCGCCCGCCGCGCCGGTCTCGACGACCTCGTTCTGCGCCACGGCGACCGCGCTCGCTAAGATG
>NZ_NEWI01000281.1:0-2083 GCF_002135005.1 Halorubrum sp. SD612
CGGGGGTCCCCGACCGGTACCTATTAACGCGACGGGCCCCGGGGTACTCGCATGGGAGAGCGGACCGAAGTGACGCGAGGGTCGCTGCCGGCGGAGCGGTCGGCCGGCCGGTTCTCCGGGCCCGACGGCCTCCGCGGCGTCGTCGAGCGGATCCTCGCGTGGCTTCGGGAGCGTCGCGGATCCGGGCTGGAGCGCGTCTCGACCGCGACGACGATGCGGAACGTCGTCGACGCGGACGCGCTCGCCGAGGAGACGCCGCCGAAGTGGACGGTCTGCCACGACGTGGTCACGTACGGCGCGGACTCGCTCACTGACGTGCTCGTCTTCAGGCACGACCCCAGCAGACAGGACTTAGTGGTGATGCCGGAGCGGAACACCGATCCGGAGGGAGAGGTCAGCTTCTACCACGCCGACCGCACGAGGGGCGCGCGCCACCTGTTGTCGATCGGCGCGGACTCGCTCACGGCGGCGCTGAGCTACGTGTTAGAGCGCATCGAGCGGTTCGAGCGGCTGTTCACCGGACGCGGGAGGGAACTCCCGAGCGGCTACACCGGCCCGTCGGAGCGATAGCGAGCCGCCGCGTCGGTCCGAGTCAGACCGACCGGTCTCGCGGCCGCCCGTCGCCGTTCTCGCCGGACCGTTCGACGCGCTCGACCGTCTCGTCCGCCTCCGCGGTCTCGGGCGGGTACGAGACGGTCCGCTGCGGGTACGGGATCGAGATGCCGGCGTCGGCGAAGCGCTCCTGGATCTCCTCGACCGCGGTCGCCTTCGAGCGCCACCGCGCCTGCGGGGTCGGCGGGTCGATCCAGTACCGGAGGTCGAGCAGGATCGCCGAGTCGCCGAACCCCGACGGGATCGCGTACGGCCGCGGGTTGTTCGCGATCGAGTCGATGCCGTCGAGGACCTCCTCGGCGATCTCGGCCGCCTCGTCGGGGTCGTCGTCGTACCCGATGCCGACCTCCATGTGGATCCGGAGGCGCCCCTCGCGGCTCCGGTTCGTGATCGCCTGGTTGGCGACGAGGTCGTTGGGCACCACGACGTACTCTCCGTCGAAGTTGCGCATGTGGGTGTTCATGATCGTGATGTCGGTGACGAACCCCTCCTCGCTACCGATCTCCACCCAGTCCCCGATCTCGAACGGCCGGGCGAACATCAGCACGAAGCCCGCGATGAGCGACCCCAGCGTCTGCCGGGCCGCCATCCCGAGGACGATCCCGAGGAAGCCGGCGCCCACGAGGAGCCCGCCGAGGTTCACGCCCCAGATCCCGAGGACGGTTATCGCGGCGAGCACGAGCAGCCCGACCTGCGCGAGCCGGGTGAGGAGCTGCTCTTGGTGGGCGGTGATCCGGTCGCTGTCCGCCGACAGCTCGGTGACGTACGCCTCCACCACGTCGCTGACGACGTACGCGCCGCCGAGCAGCACCGCCGAGGCGACGATCTGCGCCCCGACCGTGAGGGCGTTCCTCGCGACGGGCAACACCGCGACCACGAGCTCGAACCGCCCCCACAGCGTCAACACGGCGACCCCCGCGAGCGCGAACAGCGCGAGCTGTAACAGTCCGACCGACAGGCGCAGGAGGAACGACGTCGGGACGCCGGCGCGCAGCGTCTGGACCGCGCCCTCCGTCGACTCCGCCAGCCGCTCGTCGAGGAGCTGTTCGACCCAGTCCGAGACGGTCCGCTCGCCGGCGCGGACGGCCTTCGGGAGCAGCAGCCAGCCGACCGCGAGCGTCAGGAGGGCGATGCCGGCGGTGACCGCCAGGCGTCCCTCCGTACTCGAGACGTCGCTCAACACCGCGCCGACCCGCGTTCCCAGTCCGGCGATCACGGTCGGTGCTTCGTCGCCGGCCGCATAACGGATCCGACGCGAGTCTCAGCCGGGAGAATCGGCGCGGCCGCTCCGGGGGAACGAGCCGCGGGGAGAGGGGTCTCCGTCACCGGCCGCGGCGGAGCTCCTCGATCAGCTGTTCGATGAGCGCCGACTGCCGGTCCAAGCGCTCCGACTGCGCCTCGACGGTGCGCCGCAGCGCCGCGACCTCGCTCGCGAGGTCCGCGTCCTCGACGCCGGCGCTCTCGAACGGCG
>NZ_NEWI01000282.1:0-2078 GCF_002135005.1 Halorubrum sp. SD612
ATCCGGACGCGGCCCGCCGCGGCGCGGAGGCGACCGTGGCGGTCACCGGGACCGGAGCGGGCCGTCGGGTGGTCAAGCGGCGCGTGGAGAAGTCGTACCGGCACCCGGAGCTCGACCGGACGCTCAGGCGCGACCGGACCGTCGCGGAGGCCCGCCTGACGAGCGAGGCGCGGCGCGCGGGGGTCCCGACGCCGCTGGTGTACGACGTCGACCTGCCGAACGCGACGCTGACGCTCCAGCACGTCGGCGAGCGTGACCTCGCGAACGCCCTCGACGAGCGCGCGGCCGAGGCGGTCGGCCGCCACCTCGCGCGGCTTCACGGCGCCGGGATGGTCCACGGCGACCCGACGACGCGGAACGTGCGGGTGTCGACCGACGGCGTCGCGGCCCGGTCGGGGAACGGCGGAGCCGACCGAACGCCGGAGACGTTCCTCATCGACTTCGGGCTCGGCTACCACACCGGCCACGTGGAGGACCACGCGATGGACCTCCACGTGTTCGAGGGGTCGGTCCGGGCGACCGCGACCGATCCCGACCCGCTGATCGCGGCGTTCGAATCGGGGTACGGGGCCGTCGGCGACGACGAGGTCCTCGACCGGCTCCGGGACGTGGCGGACCGCGGGCGGTATCGCTGAGACGGGCCGTCGCCGCCGACCGGACCCCCGCCGCGGTCGGCGTGCGACGGCGCCACGATTTATGGTGCCGGCGGATAGAGTGACCGGTATGGCAGACAAACCGTCGTCGGGAGAGATCCTCGGGATCCCGTACAACTTCGAGCGTCCGAGCCTCGGGCGACTGCTCTCGTCGTACTGGCAGCCGGGCAAGGGGATGCTCGTCGAGAAGCCGTTCGGCACCCGCTACACGCCGAACCTCGCCAACTGGCGGTCGTGGCTCGTCCTCGCGGTCGCCGGGGGGCTGTACTACCAGCAACAGCAGTCCGCCGGGGGCGCCCCGTCCGGCGGCTCCGACGAGGACGGCGTCGAGGACGGGGACGGCCCCGTCGAAGTGATCGTCGACGACGACTGACGGCGACCGCGGCCCGGGAGGAAGCCGTGCGGCGCGGTACC
This sequence comes from Halorubrum sp. SD612, assembly GCF_002135005.1. Lineage (NCBI taxonomy): Archaea > Methanobacteriati > Methanobacteriota > Halobacteria > Halobacteriales > Haloferacaceae > Halorubrum > Halorubrum sp. SD612. The sequence continues at coordinate 1,068 of NZ_NEWI01000282.1, forward strand.
GCGATCGCCGGATTTCAGCGGTGATTCCGTGTCGGGTTCCTTTAAATATCAGAAGCGCCTAGAGCGGGTAGTGAAAGTCCAGTTCGAGTGCTCGTGTTCGGAGGAGATCTCCGAGTTCACCCGCGGCGAGGCGAGCCGCGGGGTCCACGTCGAATGCGGGAACTGCGGCGCGGTGTACGCCGTGACCATCACCGAGCTCGAGTAGCGGGCGGCGACGCCGACTGGAAGCGGAGCCGGACCGTGGTGCCGTCGTCCGTCGCGTCGAATCGGACGGTCCCCCCCTGCGTCTCGCACATCCACTTGACGAGCCACAGCCCGATGCTGCTCGCGTGCGAGAGCGGCGTCTCCTCTTCCGCCTGTAACACCGCGCGCTCGTCCGGCGGGATCCCCGGTCCGTTGTCGGTGACCTCCAGACGGGTGGTCGACCCGTCCGACCGGATCGTCGCCGCCACACGCCGGGTGGCGCCGTCGTTGTGGGTGACCGCGTTCTCGAACACCTCGCGGATCGGGAACTCGACGGAGTCGTCGGCGCGGATCCACGCCTCGGAGGGCGTCTCGACGGTGACCGCGGCCCCGTCGGCGTCGACGGCGTCGACGGCCGCGTGGACGGCGTCGACGAGGTCCACGCGGCCGTCGGGCGGCTCGGCCGACGCGTCCTCGATCACCCGGAGCTTCTCGCTGATCTCGACGACGTCGTCGGTCGTCTCTCGGATCGTCTCCAGGCACTCCCGGCTCCGCTCGTCGTCGATCCGGTCGGCGAGCAGGTCGGTGTACCCCTGAATCACGTTGAGGTCGTTGCGGACGTTGTGCCGGAACACCCGACTCAACACCTGTAGCTGCTGGTTGGAGGTCTCGAGGTCCCGCCGGGCGGCCTCCGCCCGCCGTCGGTGATACGTGACCGCGCCGTAGAGGAGTCCGCCGGACCCGGCGACGAGCAGGAAGTCCCCGTCGACGAGTACATGCGCCCGCCTCGCCGCGACCCCTTCCGCCAACGCCACCTCGACCGCGACC
>NZ_NEWI01000283.1:0-2069 GCF_002135005.1 Halorubrum sp. SD612
GGTCAGTAGACGGTGGCGGTTCGGGGCGTCGGGTCCGACCGCGGCGCCTTCGGCCCTCCACCGCACGCCCGAAGGAACGTCTCCGCGCCGACGCCCGAAGGAACGTCTCCGCGCCGACGCCCGAAGGAACGTCTCCGCGTCGACGCCCGAAGGCATATATCCGCCACGGGCGATTGTCGGCGTAATGTCCACCGACGAGCCGTCCGTCCCGATCGTGTGCGACGAGTGCGAGACGGAGACCCGCGTGCCGCTCGACGACCTCGCGGACGCGCTCGACAAGCACAACGACCAGAAACACGACGGCGACGCCGTCGCGGAGGTCGACCCGGCGATCAAAGACCGGCTCGCCGACCTCGTCGCCGAGGACCTGGGGCTGTTCGACGGGGAGGCGGCCGAGGGGGCGTGAGCGCTCGCGGCCGACCGCCGCGAGCGCGGCCCGACCGGCGGAGAGGAAGCAAAAATTGCGTCGTTCCGTGACGCGGCCGAGCCGGACGAAACTCCCGAATAGGCGATTTCTGGGCTTTGAGGGCCGCTTTTAGCGCGCTCCGTTCGTCATCGGAACGCGCTTCCGTTGCTGGTGACGCGAGAGTGTTGCCCCCGGGGCCGCTCCCGTAGGTATGTACGAACCAACGCGGGCAGCGTCGCGGCGGTCGTTCCTCGCGGCCGCGGGCGGAACCGCGGCGTTCGGTCTCGCCGGTTGCCTCGGCGGCGACAGCGGCGGACTCGGCGAACTGACGGTCGCGCACATGCCGATCTACCCCGACCTCCAGTGGTACGTGATGGAGGGCGAGGGGTACTTCTCGGAGATAGACGCCGAAATCACCGGGCAGGAGTTCGGCAACGGGCCGGACATCGTTCAGGCGCTCGGCGGCGGCGACATCGACGTCGCGATGTTCGGGATCGTCCCCGCGATGATCGCGATCGACCGCGGCATCTCGGCGCAGGTCACCGCGGCGAACATCCGGGAGCCGATGGGGATCATGGCCGAGTCCTCGTTCCACGAGACGTTCGACGCGCAGGGCGCCGACGCGTTCGCCACGTGGCGGGAAGAGCGGGGCGAGCCGTTCACCTTCGGCACGTTCCCGCAGGGGAGCGTCCCCGACGTGCTGCTCCGCTACTGGCTCCGCGACGTCGGCGTGGACCCCGCGGCGAACGACGCCGTGGAGATCATCGAGATCAACGGCGCCGACGCGGTGTGGCAGGCGATCGCCAACGGCGAGATCGACGGCACCTCGATCATGGAGCCGGTGCCGACCATCGCGCGGGCGGAGGGCTCCTCGGTGACGATGCTCCGGACCGCCGCCGAGGTCCTCCCCGGCCAGCCCGCCGCGGTCACCCTGATGAGCGACGCGGTCCGAGACTCGCCGATCGCGGCGCAGTTCCTCGAGCAGCACGTCCGGGCGACCGAGTTCATCGACGAGGACCCGGACGCGACCGCGACGCACGTCGAGGAGGGGATCGGGATGCCGACCGACCGCGCGCGCGACGCGCTCGACTCGCCGCTGTCGAACTTCATCACCGACCCCAACGAGATCACGGACGCGACGGGGGTGTTCTCCGAGTTCGCGGCCGGGAACGGCCAGATCGACGAGCGGCTGTCGACGGACGAGATCTTCGATCTGGGGGTGTACGGCTCGCTCTGATGGCGACCGAAACCGCATCGCCCGTCAGCGAGGGCGACGCGCTCGCCGGCGTCGGGCTCGGGGACTGGCGCCGGCTGCTCCGGGGCGCCGCGGGCGTCGTCGGGTTCCTCGTCGTCTGGCACGCCGTCTCGCTCACGCAGGACCCGTTCGTCCTCCCCTCGCCGGTCGCGGTCGCGGACGCGTTCGCGAGCGAGCTCGCCTCGGGCGACATGACGGCGGCGCTCTACCAGAGCGTCCGGCACTGGATCCCCGGCACGATCGCGGGGACCGGCCTCGGCGTCGCCGCCGGCGTCGCGTTCGGCTGGAGCCGCCTGCTGGACGACCTTACGGCCCCGCTCGTGCGGACCCCGCCCCCGGTGCCGCCGCTCGCGCCCATCGGCTTCCCCATGCCCTGGCTCCGGATCACCCACAGCGCGCCCCCCCTCC